>DATCIL010000285.1:0-7376 GCA_036507795.1 Anaerolineales bacterium
CAACGCACGTTTGCGTGATCGCCACGCTATCTTCGAGATCGGCGAGGTGTTCTTCCCAACAGAAGAGGTCAGGCTGCCCCGGGAGCTGCTTAAACTGGGGATCGTGCTCACCGGGCCCAGAAGCCTCCCAGGCTGGCAAGACGCGGATACGACGCCCATGGACTTTTATGATCTGAAGGGCGTGCTGACGGCACTTTTAGAAGGTCTTCAAATCCGCGACTTCTATTATGAAGCCGGCGAGCATCCCAGTTTTCACCCGGGTACATGCGCCCGCGTAATGGTTGATGGTCAATCCATCGGCGTGATCGGTGAAATTCATCCTCAGGTACAGGAACAATATGAACTGCCAGATACGCCGGTATTAGCGGCTGAATTTGACCTGGATGCCATTTTGCCGTATATTCCAGAGCGTTATGACATCACGCCCGTGCCCGCCTATCCTCCCATCCTCGAAGATCTGGCAGTAATTGTCGATGAAGATCTCCCGGCTGCCAGAGTGGTCCAGGTCATCCAGGCAGCCGGTGGCGATACGGTCGCCGCGATTAAGCTGTTCGATGTATACCAGGGGAGACAAATCGATCGGGGCAAAAAGAGTCTGGCTTACAGCATCACCTACCAGGAACCGGGCCGGACATTAACCGACGAGGAGGTAAGCCGGATTCGACAGCGCATCATTGAGAGCTTGGAAAGCGAACTGGGCGCGAAGGTTCGCAGTGAGTAAACAGCAACTCTCATTTTGTCCTTGCGAGAGGCTCTGCTCCCCCCTTATCAAGGAGGGTCGGGGGGGATTCTTCAGCATAATGAGAATTTCTCACGAGTAAATAATAAAGGAGAATGACTATGGACAAACGGAGTACCGGAATAATTGCAACAGTGGCGACCGTGCTTTTGTGTGGGCTTCCAGGTCTGCTCAGCCTTTGTATTGGCCTGGTGACGGCAGGCGTCAGCTTCATACCCGGCGCCGAAATCGACATGTTTGGCAGCAATGCACCCCGGTCTGCGCTATTTACCGGGTTGGGCTTACTCTGCCTGGGCGTGATCGCCGTAGCAATACCGGTTGCTGTGGGCATCTTTACCCTGCGCAAGCGGTCGGTACCGGAGCCTGAACCACTTTCCGACGAACCGATTCCACCCCCAATTTAATCTTATTTGATTACAACTCCTCCGGGAGGTTGTTCAGTACCTCTTCTATGCGCTCTAAGACGGCATTGTTCAGCTTGTCAACGGCGTCTCCCGCGGCGATATTCTCGAGCAATTGCTGGCGCCGGGTGGCGCCGGTGATCACGCTGCTCACCTCTTTACGGCGCAGCAACCAGGCTATTGCCAGCTGCGCGGTCGTCACGCCCAGATCAAGGGCAATCTCGCCAATGCGGCGGACTGCCTCAATCCTTTCTCCAGTCAAGTAATCACGAATCCATGCCATCTCGTCCAGGGCGGCTCTGCTTCCCGGGGGGATTCCCTCATTGTACTTCCCGCTCAGTATGCCGAAATGGAGCGGACTCCAGGTGGTTAAGCCCAGTCCTATTTCGTCGCAAACCGGTTGCAGCTCGAGTTCCACTCGCCGCCGGACGAACATGTTGTACTGAGGCTGTTCCACAGTTGGAGGGATTAAGCCATATTGGCGAGCAACGCCATAAGCCGCCATGATCTGGGAGGCACGCCATTCTGACGTCCCCCAATACAGGATTTTACCCTGCTGAATGAGCAGATTCATCGTCCGAACCACCTCTTCGATGGGAGTATCCGGGTCAAACCGCTGGCAAAAATACAGGTCAAGGTATTCGGTGTTTAAGCGACGCAGGGAGGCGTGGATTGAATCGGTTATGTGCTTGCGGGAAAGCCCGCGTCCATTCGGTCCGGGCATGGTCGGCCAAAATACTTTACTGGAGATCACCAGGCCCTCACGCGGCAGATCGCGAATCACCTTCCCCATCACCACTTCTGCCTGCCCGTCAGCGTAGACATCGGCATTATCGAAGAAATTCACACCGTTGTCATAAGCACTATGAACTAAGTCTTCGGCAGTTTCCTCATCGATTTGAGCGCCAAAAGTAATCCATGCGCCAAGCGAGATTTCGCTCACCTTCAATCCCGAGTTTCCCAACCGGCGATAGTGCATCCTATTCTCCTTGGTAACTGCTCAGACCATCTCAAGAGGACGCGAACAAGCGCGGATACCTGCTTTTCGTCACAAGACTTTCATCAATCGCCGCAAATGCTTCTGTTTAATAAAAAATCATCCGCGTTTATCCGCGTTCATCCGCCTCCATCCGCGTCCCAATTCAAATCTATTTTACACCCTCGACAATTTCCGCCGCCAGGTCGAATCGGTTAAACGCAGGCATCAGGTAGATACCGCTCGCCCAAGGCTTCATCTGCTCTACCAACTTCAGGGCGATCTGAACGCCTTCTTGAGGCGCCCGGTCTCCGGCTGCTTTCAGGCGCTCCTGAATTTCAACGGGTATATCGATGCCAGGCACCTCGTTGTGCAGGAACGCGGCGTGTCGCGGGCCGTATAACGGCAACACGCCAACCAAAATTGGGGTCATCAATTCTCCATATTGAAGTGCATAACTTTCGAGAAAAGCTGCCGCTCTTTCTGCTTGGTAAACAGGCTGGGTGAGGATGAAGTCGGCGCCAGCCTGTAGCTTTCGCCGTAAATTCTTGATCTCCCGCTCCGGATTCTTGGATGAAAAGTTAAGCGCGCAGCCGACAAAAAACGAAGTAGGCTGGCCGATCTCTACACCGGCATGGTCAATGCCGGCGTTAAATCCTTGCTTGATCAGTTTGATCAGACCGGAGGGCACCAGGTCATAGTCGTCCATCGCGTCGGGATAATCGCCGATCTCCGTCGGGTCTCCCATGACCACAAATACATTTCGGATGCCCAATGCATGGGCAGCCAGCAGATCCCCTTGCACGCGCAGCAGGCTGCGACCGCGCGTGGGAAAATGTAAGGTGGTTTCAATCTTAAACTCTTGCTGGATTACGCTGCAAACCGCCCAGGGGCTCATGCGCATGCGCGCCATTGGGCTGTCAGCCACGTTGATCACGTCCGCGCCGGCTTCTGCCAGCAAACTGGCGCCCGCCAACAATTTATGGGTGGACAAACCCCTGGGAGGATCCATTTCAACTGAAACGATAAAGCGATTGTTTTGCAGTTTCTGGGCCATTTGCGAGAGGCGCTCAGGTGCAGCGACCCCAATGTCAAAGTCCTCAACG
Source organism: Anaerolineales bacterium (assembly GCA_036507795.1). Taxonomy (GTDB): domain Bacteria; phylum Chloroflexota; class Anaerolineae; order Anaerolineales; family UBA4823; genus DASQQR01. The sequence continues at coordinate 3,223 of DATCIL010000285.1, forward strand.
GAGAAAGGGCCACCGTTGACAGCGCTTACGCCAACCGGCTTCTGCAAGGCTTCCTGCATACCGGCGATATGCTGAGGTGTTGTCCCACAACAGCCGCCGATTAAAACAGCCCCTGCTTCCCGAAAATTGCGAGCATATTCACCAAAATAATCCGGGCTGGCGGGGTACATAATCCGCCCACCAACGCGTTCAGGCCAACCCGCGTTCGGTTTGGCAGAAAAACGCGCCTCAGGAACGGCCTTGTGCATCTTTTTCAGGATGCGGAGTAGCTGAGCAGGTCCGCTGGAGCAATTAACCCCGATAACATCAACCCCAGCTTCGTGAAGGGTCTGAGCGACTTTTTCGGGAGTGTCACCCAAGAGAGTGCAATCGTCCCTGGTAAACGTCATCGAGGCAATCAGCGGCAGGTCACACACCTGCCGGGCCGCGCAAACCGCTTCCCGGATCTCATTCAAATCGCTAATAGTCTCAATCGTGAGCAGGTCGACTCCTGCGGCGCACAGGGCTTCAATCTGCTCTTTGAAAACCTGGCGGGCCTGTTCGGGTTGTACGCGTCCAAATGGCGCCAGACGAACCCCCAAAGGTCCAACATCACCGGCGACAAGCACATCCTTTAATGAAGCCAGCACTACCCGGCGGGCCGCCTCTACGCCAGCGCGGTTGATCTCGGAGACTTTATCCGCCAGGCCGTGCTCGGCCAGCTTGTAGCGATTTGCGCCGAAGGTATTGGTCAGGATAATCCGGGCGCCAGCCTCAAGGTATGCCCGGTGAATCTCTTCAATTAATGCCGGGTTTCTGAGATTTAGGGCGTCAAAGCATTCCTCAAAACTTACCCCCCGGCTGTTGAGCATAGTGCCCATGGCGCCGTCCATGAGGACAGGCATGGAACTCGACGCCAAAAGCTGCTGGAATCTTGTATCTGGATTGACCTGGGCATGTTCGGGGTCGCTCATGATAGACCCTCCTTGTTAATAAAGGTTTCGAGGAAACTGGACTTTCGCCAATTTTGATCTCAGAGATTGCACCCACAGATGACTCCACTGCAAAACCCGCTCCAGCCGCAGTCCCCGGCGGCGTATTCTGAGCCGCGAACGCTCCAGAAAGTCCTCTTGCACCGGGAGCTCATAAACCTTCGCGCACCTTAGCGCCCGCCGGATGCGGCATAGAAGCTCTATCCATAATCTTGTTGATCATCCGCATCCATCGCATCTTGGCGGTTCAAATCGACCTTTTCCCGAACCGTCCCCACGGCAGCAAGGATATTTCTCAGCGAAGCGATCACTTCATCCCAGGTGCGCGTCTTCAATCCGCAGTCAGGATTCACCCAGATTTGCTCCGCTGGCAAATGCGTGAGGAGCATCCGCAGTTTTTCCTGTATCTGATCCGCCTGGGGCACGACCGAACTGTGAACATCGTAAACCCCTGGTCCAACTTCGCGCTGGTAGCCGAACTCAACCAGCTGGCGCAGCGTCTGGTCCCCGCTCCTGGCGTTCTCGATGGAAATCACATCGGCATCCATGCGCTCGATCGCTTCCAAAATGTCGCCGAACTCAGCATAGCACATATGTGTGTGGATCTGCGTTTCCGGTTTGGCAGCCCCGGTTGCCAGGCGAAAAGCATCGATAGCCCAGGATAAGTAATCCGCCCAGAATTCAGACTTTAGCGGCAAGCCTTCTCGCAGAGCAGGTTCATCGACCTGGATCACTCTCGCACCGGCGCCCTCCAGATCGGCAATCTCCTCTCTCAGGACCAGGGCCAGCTGGAAGGCGATCTCGTGCCGGGGAATATCCGTGCGAGGGTAGGACCAATTTAACATGGTGACGGGGCCGGTGAGCATGCCTTTAACCGGCTTCCCGGTAATGGACTGCGCTACTCTGAATTCTCTAACAGTAATGGTCTCCTGCCGGGAGATGTCGGTATAAATGATCGGCGGGCGAACATAGCGATTCCCATAGCTTTGAACCCAGCCATGCTCGGTAAAGGCAAAACCCTGCATTTTTTCGGCGAAATACTGGACCATGTCGGAGCGCTCGAACTCGCCGTGCACCAGCACGTCTAATCCCAGACCTTCCTGCACGCCGATGCTGTGGGCTATCCAGCCATCGATGCCGGCCTGGTACGTTTTCTGGTCGATTGCGCCCCTTCTGTATCGAGCGCGCAAGCGACGGACAGCGCCGGTTTGGGGGAAAGAACCGATCGTGGTGGTGGGCAGCGCGGGAACTTGGATCTGCTGCTGACGCCGGGCGGCGTAGGGGGATGACCGCCTGAAATCCTTACCTGCAAGCTCTCGCACCTTTTCGCGGACAACTTCATTTCCAGGCGATAAATCCTTGAACTTCCTCCAGCTGTTCTCTATGCGTTGGAACTCGGGATTAACCTCCTCGCCGGAGATGGCACGGCCCAGCAGCCTCAGCTCGGCCAGCTTCTCCTCGGCAAATGCCAGAACATCCTGAAGCGGCTTGAATAGATTCGCTTCGGCAGCTGCGCTATAAGGGACGAACTGCAGAGATGAGGAAGCGCTCACGCGCACAGCCGCGTACTCCTGGAGCTCCTCGAGCAGCGCGAGGACGGTGTCTGGCCGGATTCGCCACACGTTGCGACCATCGACGACACCAGCTGCCAGAGTCTTGTCCTGAGGCCAACCATGCTCCTTGATCAGAGCTACATTATCCCCGACGCTGAAATCTAAGGTGATCGTCTGAACGGGCAGATGCACGACCCAAGGATAATTGTCTCCTAAGTCGTCAAAATAGGTCACCAAATTGATCGCCAGATCCAGCTCAGCGAACTCGGCATAGGCCCTCTCGGAGAGCCTGTTGAGCTGCTTCCGGCCCGATAGCACCAGCGCCGGCTCATGCAGCTGCACCTCGTCGTAGTTTAAGGATCTGATCTCCTCCAACAAGATCCGATAACGGGGCATCAGGCTTTCCAGAGCTTCATCCAGGGAAACCTCGCAGCGAGAAAGGGCCAGCAGGGTGACCGGGCCCGGTACAATCGGCACCGCCCGGCTCCCCAGGAGGCTGCGCGCCTCCTCCAACCGTTCCAAATAATCTGAGAAGTCGCTGCTGGATAACGAGCCGGCTTCAAACTCGGGCACCAGGTAATGGTAGTTTGTATCAAACCATTTGGTCAGTTCCAGAGCCGGCGATTCCGGTGCGCCGCGCGCCATGGCAAAATAGCGTCCTAACCCCGCCATATGCGCAAAGCGCCGGGGAACAATGCCAAAACGTACCGCCCAATCCAATATATGATCGTACAGCGTGGCATCACCGACACCAATAAAATCGATGCCACTCTCGAGCTGGCTCCGCCAGCCATCCCGCTCGACCTGCCGAAGGGTATTCAAGAGTCCCCCTTCGCCGGTGTCGCCGCGCCAGTAACTTTCCAGCGCTTTTTTCATCTCGCGGTTCTTGCCAATCCGGGGATAGCCAAGCGTCTGGATATGCAATTTGGACATGTTGATCTCTCCTATGATTCAAAAAAGCCTCTCGAGATGAGAGGCATAACAGACGTTTCATCAGCTCTCATCTTCCAGTCAGCTCAACGTCCTCGAGCGACTGCCGGAATTGGCACCTTGAATTTAGTCTGGCAGTCCTATAGTCCTGTAGTCTTTTAGTCAGTTCGTCAAATTGCCCTTCAACTAACGACCATTTGACTAATTGACCAAGCGACTAATCGACTATCTGACTAAATTCCGGTTGCCGAGGTTTCACAGGGCCGGTCCCTCCACCTCTCTGGATGAGTGTTGGTGAATGAACTCATAATAAGCCAGGTTCATTCATCACCCACTAGGCTCAGTTATTGGCCGAGTCTACCATACTGGATGACTCTTGTCAAATTACTCTATTTCCCATGGGGGCGTCCCACTTCCGCCGGCGCCGCGCAATGAGGCATTGATCGCCTCGCCGAGCTCCGGGTGTACATCTGCTACTGCTGCCAGCAGACCAAAGCATCCTGAAATCATCATATCGCCGAAGGGAACCGCAAAGTAAGGCAGCAGGGGAGCCGGCGAATCGGCTCGGAAGCCCGGCTCAGGCTGGCCATGGGCTTCGGGTCTGAACAAGCCGCGCCGCGGACCGGTGACGGCCACATTAAAATCCTGCCTCTCTAAGGGCAACGGTTCTGGGTCATAAATCAGGGCGCCATGACCATGG
>DATCIL010000286.1:0-1670 GCA_036507795.1 Anaerolineales bacterium
GAGGGTGGCTACCATAACCTGGGAAGTGATATCCTTGAATCCGGACATCCGACTTCTCTATTTCACCAGGTTTTGCTCCACGGTGTTGCCGGCGCTTACTGGCTTCAAATTGGGGAGAATCCATGGCGCGTGAGCCCAATAAGTGACCTGTCGCAGATCAGCCCGCGAGCGGTGCTTTTGATCTACGGGGAGCACGAGCTGAACGGCGCCAGGGCAGAACAGCAATATCAGGCGGCGAGAGAGCCTAAGGAACTGTGGATCGTGCCGGGCGGGAAGCACGGAGGCAATTATGCGATCGCAAAAGAGGAATACGAGCAAAGGGTATTAGCTTTCTTGGAGAAAAACTTACGATAATGATTATGACCCCCAGGGGTTTCAGGCCGGCGATATTGGATTACGGATCTTTGGCAGCACGTCGTATTGGAAGAGCTGGGAACCGGATGTGTCCGCAGTACGTAAAGTAAATAGGGTATCATATAGAAAGATGACGGAAATTATCCAATTAAGTTATGGGCATATTTTAACAACTTCCCGAATTATCCCCTGATGTAGAGTGGATGCTGCAGAGCGGCCAGGCCAGCCGGGAAATGTTGGCCGAGGCGCTGGTCGCTGAATATTATGGGCAGGTTTGGCGCCTGGGGCTGTCTCTCTTCGAAGATAGCGCCGCGGCGGGGCAGTTCGCGCGTGAGACCTTAAGCACGGCGCTGCTTGAAGTTCATCGCTACGCCGATCAGGTTAGCGCCCAGGTATGGATATTGAGAAAAGCGCTGGCGGTCAGCAGAAAAAGCCACTGGAAAGAAGCCCGGCAGGCATTGGATTCAGACCGCGGTGGGGAACAGAAAAATCTCGCAGGAGCGGGAAATCATGATTACTTCCAGCGGAAAGACGCCATTCACCAAATCCGAGCTTTGCTGAACGGTGACCGCTGTGTTGCGATCTGTTTGCACTACCTGCTCGGCATCGAAGCGGCTGAGATTGCGCTTATCTTTAGAAGCGAGGAAGGCAGCATTCGCCGCTGGATTAATCAAGCCGACCAGATATACCGGAGCTGTTTGTGGCCTTCAGATCAAAAGCCTGAGGAAGAGGGTGTGCGGTTGAGCGCCTGGCTGCAATACCGGCACCCGCAACCAGCACTTTCGCAAAACGCCCAACGAGAGATCAGGTCAGAAGTCCTCCAGGTGACGGAAATCCTGGAAAGACAACAGCGGCGCGTGCACTATTTTAAAGAGCTTCTGATGGTTAGCATCGTCGTGCTCGTAATCGGGGGAATTATGTTGGGCGTTTGGCGGTTGAATCCAGATAGACCTTCCTCCCAGGCCAACGTGGCAACGGAGGTTTTCTTACAAGTGGAGAGGCCAAAAAAAGATTTCTATTCATACAATTCCGAGACTACCAAAGAGCGTGCTACCTCTCCTGAACCCCTGGATATCATGTCCAGCCCAGAAAGCGTGCAGGAGCGCATCTCGCATGCTAATCTTCATTGGAACTCCTTGTGGCAAGATGTCAGCCTGATTTTCTACGGACCTCCCGGTTATGTCGGACCTCCGGATACTATTCGCGCCCAGATTTGGCTGCGCCAACCGAACGAAACAAAGATGATCGCCGGACCGGTGGGGGGAAGACCCGATTACCAGTTCTTGGGAAGAGACAAGGGATTCCACCAGGCGACC
>DATCIL010000287.1:0-3297 GCA_036507795.1 Anaerolineales bacterium
CAGATCGTTTATGTTGCAACGGCGGAAGCCCTGGACGAGGAAATGAAGGCACGCATCGCCAAGCATCAGAAAGGGCGACCAGAGGACTGGCAAACGCTGGAAGCGCCCAAGGATGTCGCCCGAACCTGGCTGGACAAGAACACCGAAACTGACGTGGTCATCCTAGACTGCGTAACCCTTCTTGTGAGCAACCTGCTCGTGGCCCCAGCGGAAGGAGAGAACCAGCCGGATGAATCCAAAGCCACTGAACTGGTCAGTGCCGAAATTGACGCCTTACTCCCGGCGATCGAGGAAGGCTCTAGCCATTGGATTGTCGTTTCCAACGAAGTCGGCCTGGGGCTGGTTCCTCCCAATCCACTGGGCCGCGTATACCGGGACTTGCTCGGATTTGCCAACCAGCGCCTGGCTGCAAAGGCTGACCAGGTTTATTGGATGGTCGCGGGGATACCGGTACCCATCCACGGGTATCGGAGACTTGATTAAGATCTACTCGGCGATATCTTTTTGCGCAACAATATTGGTCGGCGTTACGCGCACCAGGAGCTCCCCGGGCACGGCATTGCGTTTCCCGTAACTCTCGGCAAGATCCGGTCCCATGTAGCGTCCGGCGATACGCGTGGTCCAATATGCAAGGTCTTCGGCCTGCTCCTGTACGTCGGCACGTCCTTCAATGATCACAAAGGCATACGGGGGCGTCTGGTCATCCACGCAAATTGCTACCCTGGGATCGCGGCGCAGATTGGCGGCCTTTACCGTTTCATGCCAGGTGGTAAATACCACGGTATCGCCATCCAAGTCGAACCAGACCGGCGCTACATGAGGCCGGCCATCCTGCCGCACGGTCGCCAGCTTGCCGGTCCGGGCATTGAGCAAGAGGAAATTCTTGACCTCCGAAGGAGTCATGTCTTTCGTCATGAGGATTACTCACCTAGACCGGGTTGGCGCTGAGGAACCAGGCGGCCGCCCAGCCACGGGTTCCATCTTTGGACTGAACGTGCAACCACTCATTCTCTAATCCAACGAGGGCGCGGGCAGCTTCCACATCGGCCTCCAAAACCTGCAATGCCTCATTGCGGAAGGCGCCGCCCACCCGCGGGGAATTACCGCTGGGCTGGGCGCGAATATTAAGGTCTGCGGTGGGATACACTTTCAACTCGGAGGGAAGTGGGGCGGGTGAGGGGCCCGCTGCACCTCCCTGTACCTGGCGAACGAACCAGGCAGCCACGAAGCCCTGGTAACCCTCCGGTGTGCGCACTTCCAACCATTGATCCTGCTTGCCAATCCGAGCACGAGCCGATTCAGCATCACCCAAAACCGTTAGAGCGTCGCCAGGTGTGGCGACGGTCAACTGGTTGGCATCTACCGCTGGGCGGGCGCGCACGTTGAGCACCGTGGTGGAATAAACGACCAGACCGGCAGCCGGCAGCGTCTGGCCGGTCGTGTGCACCAGCCAGGCAGCCACAAAGCCGCGCAGGCCTTTTTCGGTCTGCACCTGGAGCCAGGCAGTCGCATCCCCGATCTTGGAGCGGGCGTTATCGGCGTCCCCCAGAACCGTCAGGGGATCGGTGGCAGAAAGAGAGGCAAGGACCTCATAAACAGTGGCCGGACCGGAGCGCAGGTTCAACTCGCCGTGAGGGTAGACAACCAGATCGCTGGGCGGGAAAGCCTGCTCGAGGCTCTGCACGTACCAGGCAGCCACATAACCAGGCAAACCGCTGGCGGTCTGCACCTGGAGCCACTCATCCTGCCGGCCGATTTTGCCGCGCACCTGATTAGCATCGCCCAGCACGCTGAGCGGTTCACCGGCGGGAAGAGAGGCGCGAATGGCAGAGTCGGTTGCCGGCTGGGCGCGCAAGTTAAGCTGGGCCGTAGTATATACGGTCAGACCGCTGGGAGGCGGCAGGGGCTCGGACGGCGACTCCGGAGCCGGCGGCGGGCTGGGTTTCACGTCAGCTTCTTTAAGATAGGGCCAGGGATCCACAATGCCATCCGGATATCCGGGCGTTTTTTCGCCTTCGATCTTCAGAGTGAGGTGCAGGTGCGATCCAAATGAGTTTCCGGTATTGTCCGCCCGCCCGATCAACTCACCGGCGGCGACTTTCTGCCCGCTCTCAACCACCACATCCGATAGGTGAGCGTAAACGGTATGGTAAATCTTCCCATTGAATTCATGTTTGATGCGAATTTGCAGCCCGTAGGGATGCTTCTTGGGGTGACCGACCTGGTAGACTTCGCCATCCGCAGCAGCGTAAATATTGGCGCCGCTGGGAGCGAACAGGTCCACGCCCTCATGCCCAGGCAAGCCGAAGGGTTTATAGGTGGCGGGGTTCTCGCCGAAGTACTGGTTAACGCGATGGCTGTCTACGGGCCAGCGCAATCTTAATTGACCGGCAGCATCGAAGCTGAGACCAGAATCAAAACCCAACATAGAGGCTGCGAGGTCCGGGACGGCTCTCTGCGGAGCGTAATTGATGATAAAGAAACCGCGCAGCGCCTCACCAGTAGATTGAGCGATCTGGATTCCTGCGCCCGGCCGGTTCAAGTCGAGGCTCAAAACAGGTTCTTCAGCCGGACGGTTCGGATCGTAGAGCGTGATGACCATGCGTTTGGCAGCCTGGTCGTAGTCATAAGCGGTAGCAAGAACCTGGTGGTTTTGGGTGGGGTCCCCTAACCCGCGGACGCGAATTAACGCCAGCACCACAGGTTCGCCCTTATCCAGCATGCGGCGCAGCCTGGGCAGTTCGTAACGCGCCATGCGCAGACCGATGTAACGGTCATCGCTGACCATCCAGCGAATCACCTTAAGCAGCACCGGGATGCTCAGGCTGTCCAGCTGGCGATCCACCAGGTAGACGAACAGCTTCCGGTCAATCTCGTCGACTTTAGAAAAATCGGGAACTTCCTTGCCAGCGTAGAAGTAATCCAGAGCGGTAAAGCACATCCCACCACATAAGCCGTAAACCACGTTATTCAGATCAATCTCACCGACCAGAGGCAGGGGAAACTTCACGGGGAACTGCAACTCGAAGCGGTTGACGAAGCGAAAACCATTTATCTGGGAGGCGAAATTGGTCTTTGTGTGGGCCATGCTGTCTCTCCTTGGTATGTAAGAGGTTGAAGGTTGAAGGCTGAAGAAGGTTGAAGATTGAAAATTGAAGATTGAAGATTGAAGGTACCGGTTTGTGAGTCGGTTAGGAGGCTGGTGCGGGTTGGGCGAGGTGCAGTTTAGCATTAATTTTGAAAAGAATCAAGCGGAAGAATCCCCCCAGCCCCCCTTGATAAGGGGGGAGCAGAGGG
>DATCIL010000288.1:0-2976 GCA_036507795.1 Anaerolineales bacterium
GCGTGTCTTCGGGCAAGATGATCAGGTAGTGGCGCTCCACACGCTGAAAAACGCTCGAGAGGGATGGAGCACTGTGCCCGAACACCACGCTCGGCTCTGGAAAGACACGCTCCAGGTGGAAAAGCGCTCGCTTTCGGTCTATGAGGAGGCGGCCAAATGGAGCTAGAAATCCTGCTCGCTAAACTCAAGATGGACCACCTGGAAGCCCAGCTGGATGCGGTCTGTGAGCAGGCCGCCCAGCGAGAACTCGACTACAAGACCTTCCTGTCCCAGGCTCTGGAGACTGAATGGCAGGGGCGCTACCGGCGAGGCATCGAAGCCAGGCTGCGACAGGCACGCTTCCCCTGGATCAAGACCTTGGAGCAGTTCGACTTTGATTTCCAGCCCAGCCTGGACCGCAAACAAGTGCGCGAACTGGCGGGATTGAGCTTCGTCGAACGAGCCCACAACGTCATCGTCCTGGGTCCGCCCGGGGTGGGAAAAACCCACTTGGCGATCAGTTTGGGCGTCAAAGCCGTGGAGGCTGGCTATTCCGTTCTCTTTTTGACCCTGGAAGCGCTGATGACCCGCCTGACCAAAGCGCTCAACGAGAACCGCCTGGAGCGCAGCCTGCAGCAGTTGACCTATCCCAAGGTGCTCATCGTCGACGAGATCGGCTATCTGCCCCTGTCGCGCCTGGAAGCCAGTTTATTCTTCCGCTTGGTGGCCCGACGCTATGAACGGGCCAGCCTGGTCATCACCAGCAACAAAAGCTTTTTGGACTGGGGTGAAACCTTTAATGATCCCATCCTCGCCACAGCTATCCTGGACAGGCTCTTACACTACTCGACCACGCTGAACATCAAAGGGGAGAGCTACCGCCTCAAGGAGAAGCGGCGGGCAGGCTTGCTGGGTCGGCCCAGCCTTGAAGTCGGAGAAGAAGAACAGGAGGTGCCTGCAGCCTAGCGGTATGCCAAACTGCCAGCCGTCCGGTTAGCAGAGAGCAAGTTTTTCGCTTTTTGGGACCATCGCCAGGGCAAAAACCATGTCCTGAACGAAGGGAAGGAAAAGGACAGAGAACAACGCCCGGTCACGGCCGGTCCTCTGCCCTGGCGACGGTCGCGCGTGCCGGCGCTCGAGTTGCTCTTCAGCAGCGCTCTATCCTCCGCACGAGCAAAGCGATTGTACCACTCTCGATCGCCAGGTTGTATAGGTTTATTAAGGTTCGAGTGTTCTAGCGAATGTTAATGAATTCGGAAAGGAGGCCAGCGGACATTCTCAGTGATGAAAAGTGGACATTTTAACCCGGTGATTCGCGGACATTTTAATTCGGTGTTGACAGGGCAAGGTGGATACCTGCCAGGTGGCCGTGGTGTTAGGCTACGCCAACTGGAAAAGCGGACCTTGGCCCACTTTGGCGCTGATCGACAGCGAACTCTTTCTGTCGGCCGAGTGGTTTACGCCCGACTGGGCTGCCTTGCGGAAGGAACTGGGCGTTCCCGAGGGACGCCAGTTTGCGACCAAGCTGCAGTTGGGCTTGCGCATGATCCAGCGGGCGAAGCAACGCGGTCTGCCGTTCGAAGCGGTAGCTTGCGATGACTTCTACGGGCGAGACGGCCATTTCCGGGCTGAGTTGGACCGTAAACACCAGGTGTATTTTGCCGATCTCCCGGCTCACCAACACGTTTTCCTGGAACGGCCCCAGATTGGCGTGCCGGCTAAGACAGCCACCACCGGTCGTCCCAAGCGCAAACTCAAGATCCTCAATGGCGTCAAAAGTCAGCGCGTCGATCAGGTCGCCCAAACCACGGCGCTATCCTGGCAGCGCCTGTTCATCCGCCACAACGAGCGCGGTGTCGTGGAAGACGAGTTTGCCGCCCGCCGGGTGTGGACCTGGACCAAAGGGGAACCCGATGCGCGAGAAGAGTGGTTGATTATCCGCATCGAGCCCAGCGGAAAGCGCAAGTACACCTTGAGCAACTCACCCCAGGATACTCCCTTAGCGCGCCTGGCCGAAGGGTGTTGCAGCCGCTATTTCGTGGAGCGGGTGATCCAGGACGCCAAAGACGAGAATGGTTGGGACGAGTTCCAGGCCCAGAAGTACCTGGGCTGGGAACACCATACCGCCTTGACGGCTTGCGCTCTGTGGTTCATCGCCCAGACCAAGCTCTCCTGGGCCGAAGATGCCGCGCGAGATCCAGAACTCGCCCACCAACTCGAAGTCGAAGTCCTACCCGCCTTGTCCACGGCCAACGTACGGGAGATGCTCAAAGCGGTGCTGCCGTTACCGCAACTATCGCCAGAAGAGGCCCGAGAGCAAGTGGTCAAACATCTGGTCAACCGTTCTCGCTCTACCGCCAGCCGCCTGAGACGCAGACGTCGCAATAATGTAAAGGTTCAAACTTAATCTGACATTGTCAAATTAGAATGGCGGCCAAAATGGTAATACCAGTATTGAAGGCCGTCCACCCCATATTCGAAACTATTACGATAGTCACAGAAAATAATAAGCCGAAGCCGATACCAATAATTGTAGACATGCCGGTGAAGAAAGCAGTGTGTCGCCTTAGTGCCCAGTCAACAATATCACGCGGCGCTCGCTGCCAAAAATAGGCGAGGAAAACATCGGCGCTATAAGACTCCCATTGATTCTCAAATTTAAAATGTGGAGCATCCTTATCAGATGTAGCGCGAACAATTTTGTACTTCTCAATAACATATGTCTTGATATCATAACTTAGTTTTCTCCATTCCGCTGAGTAACCACCCCTGCCCTTCCGAAATCTTCCGCCTAAATTGTTCCAAAAGGTAACTGCTCAGGCTACTGAAGCAGTTGAATCAGAAAGGCAAGGTGGAACAAAAGGTTGACCAATAGCAGCCATGCGCAGAGCATCTAAGGCTCGGGTGCCATTCTTACGAGCCGTGGAGAGGTAACTGCGAATTTGGCAAAATGCTTTCGCACCCGCTTCAGAGCGGAAGCAACCGGACACCTTCTGT
>DATCIL010000289.1:0-1442 GCA_036507795.1 Anaerolineales bacterium
CTGAATATCTACCGCCTGAAGCTGCCATCCGGCCGGGTCGTACATGCCTTTCAGCCCCATACTTGCGTTATCCCTGTGGGCACGTCCGTGGATGTTTATGCTGATCCGGGGCACGCTCTTGCTTGCTTTTATCAGGGACAAGCAGTTCCTGTTTTGGAAAAAAGGGGATATCTTCCGCTCGGTAATCACAGTTCCAGCAGAAACTAGATGTATGTAGACCTCCTGACAAGAAATCTTCGTTCTGTCACTGCGAGGAGCGTTCTATGCGACGAAGCAGTCTCGGGCACGGCTTCAAGGAGATTGCTTCACCGCCTCGCAGGGCCTCGGCGGTTCGCAATGACACCATAATGAAAGCTTCTTACGCCTGATAGGCAGTTTTTTAATTCAGCATGTTATAATCTCATAAACGGGGACAAGTTCATTTTTGCACATGTTAAGGAGGTCTACATGACGAGCCAAAGTTATGAGCTTCCCCTGCCCGATTACTACGATCCAAATAAAGTCAATCAGGTTTGGAAAGTGCCTTATGAAGAACGCGCCCTGCAGGCTCAAGAGTGGCGCGAAAAGCATAGTATAAGGCCATCTGCAGAGGATAATTTCAGAATTGCGCTTTTTGCCGTGGACATGCAGAACACATTCTGCCTGCCCGACTTTGAGCTTTTCGTTGCCGGACGTTCCGGCAACGGCGCAATCGATGACACCCGCAGGCTGGTCGAATTCATTTACCGCAACCTGAGTGTGATCAGCGAGATCACGCTGACGATGGATACACACCACGCTACGCAAATCTTCCATGCAATCTTCTTGATCGATGATGAAGGCAACCACCCGGATCCATTGACCCAGATTTCCGCAGAGGATATCCGCCAGGGCCGTTGGAAGTTCAACCCGATGGTCGCCGCCGGCCTGGGAATAGACCCGGAATACGGCCAGCGCCATCTCCAGCATTACGTTGATGAGCTGGAAAAACGCAAAAAATTTAACCTCACAATCTGGCCATATCACTCGATGCTGGGAGGCATCGGTCACGCGCTGGTCTCAGCATTAGAAGAAGCTTTGTTCTTCTACACGATCGCTCGTTACAATCAGCCAGACTTTGTCCTTAAAGCCCGCAATCCGCTCACCGAGCATTACTCGGCCCTGGGACCCGAGGTTATGCGAGATCCTGATGGAAGAAAAATCGGTGAGAAAAACGAAAAAGTGTTCCGCCAACTAGAAGAAGTAGATGCCATGATCATTGCCGGAGAGGCGAAGAGCCACTGCGTTGCCTGGACGATAGAAGATCTTCTGTCCACTATTCGCGATCACGATGAAGATCTGGCGGAGAAGATCTACCTCTTGGAAGATTGCAGCTCACCGGTGGTCGTACCCGGTGTGGTGGACTTTACCGATCAGGCTGATGCTGCATTCGAACGCTTTGCAAGGGCGGGTATGCACGTCGT
>DATCIL010000290.1:0-7605 GCA_036507795.1 Anaerolineales bacterium
TCTGCGTTTTTTCTATGCGGATCTGCCAGCCCCGCTCCCGCAGCAGGTTGGCTGCCCGTTCGGTTAGCAACCACGAGGGATAACGACCGGCAGCCGGATTGTAAACGAGGATCGCATCAGGCATATCAAAATCGGCTTGATTCTACACGACTTTAGCCAAATGAGGAGTGGTACAATTCTAACGGATCCTTATAGGGGACAAACTTATGGCAGATGTGACCCTTTTGAACGATCGATATCGCTTAGAAGAACCGCTGGGCAGCGGCGGCATGGCGGTCGTCCACCGGGCGCGCGACCTGATGCTTGAGCGTGATGTTGCCATTAAAGTTCTGCGAGAGGATTTTTCTCAAAATCCTGACTTTCGAGAGCGCTTCCGGCAGGAGGCCAGGGCGGCTGCTAATCTGACCCATCCAAATATCGTCACCGTCCACGATTTCGGCTTTGACGAAGAACACCTTTTTATCGTCATGGAATACGTCCCCGGAACAGATCTGAAAACATTTCTGAAAAGACGCGGGCGTTTCAGCGTCGACGAGACCATATCCTTGATGGTTCAAGCCTGTGCGGGCGTGGGATACGCTCACCGGGCTGGCCTGGTTCACTGTGATATCAAACCCCAAAACATGCTGATCACGCCCGACCAGCGCCTCAAGGTGGTGGACTTCGGCATTGCCCGAGCCCTGGCAACGATTAACCCCGAGGAAAAGTCGGAAATCGTGTGGGGCTCGCCCCAATACTTCTCACCCGAGCAGGCTGCCGGCGAAGCGCCTTCTCCAGCATCGGATGTTTACTCGCTGGGCGTGATCGTGTACGAAATGCTGACCGGGCAGCTGCCTTTTAGCGCAGACAACACGAAGGAGCTGGCTCGCATGCACCGGCAGGCGATGGCAAGAGCGCCGAGGGAGTTGAACTCTTCGATTCCTCCGCCCTTAGAACAAATCACCCTCAAAGTTCTCTCAAAAGAACCTTCGGCGCGTTATCGAACCGCGGACCAGTTAGGCCGAGTTTTGATTACATTTAGGCAGCAATCCAGCGCCGTAACGACCGTAGCCCCTCCCCATCCGTTTCCCTCACCTGAGACAGTCGATCATGTGCAGCCCGCTCGCACGCCCTCCGAGCCTCTGCGCGTCCGCCCCCTGGCGCCGCAGGAGAACCCGTTGGACATCGATTGGATTACCATTGGGCTCGGCCTTCTGGCTCTGATCGCTGTCGGTGGGCTGGTTCCCTTCTGCTTGTGGGTCTACTTTGTCTATAATCCCCCCACGTAAAGATGCAGCCTTGCAATATGTCTACCCCCGGATTATCATACGCCCACGCTTACCGGTTCTCACACAACCGATTTAAAAAGAAAATCACGGCTGCGCCGCGATTTTCCATCCAAAGGAGTAAACAAAATCCTTAAGCGGTCTTTACCAGCGTACGGATGCAGCGGGTGCACAGGATCTTGCGAATCTTACGCCCGCCTTCATAGACCGTCACAGCCTGTAGGTTTGGACGGAAAGTCCGCCGGGTCGCCTTCTTTGACCAGGGTCGATTGCGTCCAAATGCCGTTTTCTTTCCACAATGTTCACATTTAGCCATTTTTTCAGTCCTTTTCTCACACAAAAATTGCAAAAAGCCAATTCAATCCCATTGAACAGGCTTGGGGTAAACTATTTTGAGTTTTAACGGGAATCAAGCCGTGCAATCTTACCACAAATCACATCCCCTTTCAAGCGTAAATCGAGGTTCTTTATGACCGGAGAAAACACCCCGATTGGCAGTATTCACGTTTCCCCACGAGCGGTGGCAACCATCGCCTACCAGGCAGCCTTAGAATCCTACGGTGTTGTCGGTCTGGCTTCTAAGAATTTGTTCAATGGTTTGACCAATGCAATTGTAAAAGACCCGACCCATGGAGTTGAAGTACATTATGACGGCGATCACATCATCATAGATATTTACATTATCATTGAATATGGGACGCGCATTAAAGCTGTTGCCGATAGCGTCAGCAATACCGTGCGCTTTCACGTCGAAAAAGCCCTGGGATTGCCGGTCAGCCAGGTGAATGTTCATGTTCAGGGTCTCAGGGTCAGCAACCTGGATTAACATGGATATCGACACCCAAACGGTTTACAAAACAAGACGGCAGGCGCAATTTCGTAAGGCGCCGATCGATGGGCGCGCCTTCAAGAATCTGGTCGAAGCGGGATTGACCTGGCTGCGCACCAATCAAGAAATGGTTAACTCACAAAATGTATTCCCTGTTCCAGATGGCGATACCGGCACCAATATGGTTCTGACCATGCAGTCAGCCTATGACGAAATTGAAGATTCGCCCGAAACCAATTCCGGCAGGATTGCCCATGCAGTCGCCCACGGCGCTCTGATGGGGGCCAGGGGAAACTCAGGCGTCATCCTATCCCAGCTGTGGCGCGGCTTCGCCCGCGCTCTGGATCACCAGGAAATCCTGGATGGACCGAGCTTTGTGCGCGCTTTGGAAGAGGCGCGCGATATTGCCTACAAAGGTGTCGTGCGTCCGGTCGAAGGGACCATCTTGACGGTGGCGAAGGATATGGCCGCAGCAGCTAGAGAGACCCTGGAGGAGACCGATGATCCCCTTTCGATCCTGGAGCGCACAGTGAAGGCCGCTGACGAATCCGTTCAGCGCACTCCTGAACTTTTGGAAGATCACAAAAAGGCCGGGGTGGTCGATGCCGGTGGTATTGGCCTGTATTTCATTCTCGAAGGCATGCTGCGATACATTAACGGCCAACCGCTGGATACAGCCGTAGCCTCCGTTCAACCTCTGGGATCCCTGGACCTGGAGAATACTATGGAAAATATTGAGCCCGGGCAGGACTACGAAGTGGTAGTTGATTTTCGACCAAACCAGCCGCTGGATATCGAGCGGTTCTACAGCGACCTGGAGAAAATGGGGACCTCTATCCAGGTAGGGGAAGGTGAAGGCCTTTACCGCATGCACATTCACGTTCCCACTGAGAAGCGTTATGAGCCGATTGATTACACGATGTCTTTGGGCACGATCACCAAGGTTTCTATGGAGAACCTGGTTGCCCAGATGGAAGAACTTCAACAACGCTCCAGGACCGGTGGCATCCAGCTCACGCCTGTCGAGCCGGGTCAAATTGCCGTTGTCGCGGTATCTCCTGGCAGAGGGATATCGCGAGTGTTCGCCAGCCTGGGGGTCGCGGCCATCGTGGAGGGAGGCCAGACCATGAATCCCAGCACCCAGGATATCCTGAACGCGTTCGAAAACTTGCCCACTGACAAAATCATTATCCTGCCAAACAATAAAAACATTATCCTGGCAGCCAAAGCCGCTGCTGAATTAACCGTCAAGCAGATAGCGGTAATTCCCAGTCGGACGGTTCCGCAAGGGCTGGCCGCCATGATGCGGTTGATTCCGGATGGTGATTTCGACGAGACTGTAAAAGATATGACCCAGTCTACCGAAGAGGTTCAGACAGGCGAAATCACCACCGCGGTCCGGAATGTAGAGATAAACGGCGTGACAGTTCATGAGGGTCAAATTATTGGCTTGCACAATGGTCAATTGGTTACTGCGGCATCAAATCTGGAAGAGGCCTGTCTCGATCTGCTTCAAAAAGCAAACACGGATAAATACGAATTGATTACTATGTTTTACGGGGAAAATGTATCCAGGAACGAAGTCAATCACATCGCTGATGTGATCCGCGCCAGGTATCCAGACCAGGAGATCGAAGTGCAGGAAGGCGGACAGCCTCACTACCAATTTATCATTTCCATTGAGTAAGCAACCTGACCTCTGATCAACTGCAGTCGCTGTGCGCGGCAAACCTCTGATAAAATACCCTGTGATGAAGCCATCGCTGCTAAAACTCAAAAAATTCCTCAAATTAGAAGCGGAACGCGGTTACGACAACCGGGCTGTCCTGGGCGGCCTGGAGAATATGCTGGATCCGTGGGAAGCCGAAGCCAGGGCAGAGGAACTTCCCCAGGATCTGGTTGAAGCTGTCGTTTCTCGGCTGCGCGACTATCACCGCTTAACCGAACCCTCTCGCGAAGAGGCGCTGCAAGGCTTGTGGCGGCGGATTCAGCGAAGCGCCGGGGAAATCGAAACCCAGCCGCTGCCAGCTGCCAGGCACCCGGAAATGCGAGAAGCACAGGTTACAGAAGAAGAGACTCGCCCAGTCAAGGCAGAAGTCCAGCCAGAGCCGGCAAATCCAGAAACCGAAAGCCGAGCCGGTCACCGCCGGCCCTCTCCGGCCTCCGCAGCCATTACGTCCGAGAACGCACCGGCTGCGCTCAACGCGCCTATCACCGTCTTATCCGGAATCGGCCCTCGCCATGCCCAAACCTTGGGCCGCCTGGGATTAAGTTCGCTTGGAGATATGCTGTACCTGTTCCCCTGGCGCTACGATGACTATACCCAGCTCAAACAGATAAACCGTTTGAATTATGGGGAGGAGGTCACCGTTATCGCTTCCATCCAGAACGTTACCAGCCGCAAGGTGCGTTCGGGGCGGATGAACCTCACGGAAGTCTTGGTTAGCGACGGCAGCGGCACCTTGAGGGTCAACTGGTTCAACCAACCCTGGATTGCTAAACGCTTGCGAAATAATATGCCGGTGGTTCTGTCTGGGAAGATCGAGCAGTACCTGGGACGCCTGGTGATGAACAACCCGGAGATGGAGCCTTTAGACGCCCAGAACCTGCACACCAACCGGATCGTGCCGGTTTATCCGCTTACCGGTAATATCACCCAGCGCTGGCTGCGGGGGATGATGCACCAGGTCGTTAGCTATTGGGCGCCCCGCATTCAAGACCCATTATCGGAGGATCTGCGCCAATCTGCGAATCTGATCGACCTTCCATCTGCCCTTCTGCAGGCCCATTTTCCCGATTCCTGGGAAAAACTGAAAGCGGCCCGCTACCGCCTGGCCTTCGATGAAATCCTGCTGCTGCAACTCGGTATGCTTCAACAAAGGCGCGCCTGGCAGCAACGCAGCGCGCGCGCCTTTTCACCTGCGGACGAGTGGGTGAATTCACAGATAGGCCGCCTCCCGTTTGCGCTAACCGGGGCTCAAAAACGAGCCTTTGAGGATATCCGGGGGGATTTAACCAGCGGGCGCCCCATGAATCGTCTTTTGCAAGGCGACGTCGGATCAGGCAAAACGGTGGTGGCCGCGCTTACCATCGCCATCGTGGCTTTCGAAGGTGCTCAGGCCGCCATCATGGCTCCAACCAGTATTCTCGCAGAACAGCACTACAACAGCTTGAGACGCCTGCTCACTGGTGAAGGCGCCGTCCTGAGCCAGGATCAAGTCCGGCTGATGATCGGGGCGACGCCCGAGGCTGAAAAGCAGGAAATCCGCGCCGGGCTGCAAGATGGTTCCATCAAGCTGGTCATCGGCACTCACGCGTTAATAGAAGATCCGGTTATCTTTAACGACCTCCAGCTGGTCATCGTCGATGAACAGCATCGCTTTGGCGTCGATCAGCGAGCAGCTCTACGAAGAAAGGGCGAAAATCCCCACCTCCTGGTGATGACTGCCACGCCTATCCCGCGCTCCCTGGCGCTGACCATCTATGGGGACCTGGACATCTTGGTGATGGACGAAATGCCTCCTGGCCGCAAGCCGGTTGCCACCCACGTGCTCTCCCCTATCGAACGGGAACGCGCCTACTCCCTTATTCGCAATCAGGTCGCACAGGGCGGCCAGGCCTTTATCATTTACCCACTGGTAGAAGAAAATGCCAGGGAACTGGTAAAGGCGCCTGAGCTAACATCTGAAATCGCCGGCAAAGCGGCCGTGGAAGAACACGAACGCTTGCAGAAGGAGGTCTTTCCCGACCTTATGCTCGGTTTACTGCACGGGCGCCTGAGACCCGACGAGAAAGAAGAGGGGATGAGGAAGTTTCGCGACGGCGAATATCATATTCTGGTGGCTACATCGGTCGTGGAGGTCGGCGTCGATGTCCCCAACGCTACCGTGATGCTCGTCGAGGGCGCCAATCGTTTTGGACTGGCTCAACTGCACCAGTTTCGCGGCCGCGTCGGGCGCGGCGGCGAACAAGCTTATTGTTTGCTGATTCCGGAGACGGAAAATGCAATGGAGAACGAGCGTCTGGCTGTTATGGTAGAGACTACCGACGGGTTTGTGCTGGCGGAAAAGGATCTGGAACAGCGCGGACCGGGCGAATTCCTCGGCGCACAGCAATCCGGATTTGGGGATCTGCGTCTGGTCACCCTGACGAATGTCCATCTAATCGAAAAAGCCCGGCGTTTCGCAAGATCCTTATTCGAGGAAGACCCCGATTTAGAGAAACCCGAACACCAGCCCCTGGCAGCCGCCCTCGAGCGTTTCTGGGGAGAGCAGCTTCAAAACGGATCTGGTGATCTCAGTTGATTACAATCTTGGCCTGATTATTGCACCTTGAATTAAGAGCGAGGAGTTATGGTACGCGCGGTATATCCTGGCACATTTGATCCGGTACACTATGGGCACGTCGCAATAGCCGAACGAGCCACCCATCTTTTCGATGAAGTGGTCGTGGCCGTATATGATCTCCCATTGAAAACCCTGCTCTTCTCGCCCGAAGAGCGCATTAACCTGGCAAAAGCTGCCCTTGAAGACAATGGAAAGATCACGGTCACTGGTTTTAATGGCCTTCTGGTTGAGTTTTGCCGTGAGATCGGTGCGCAGGTGATCGTCCGGGGTTTAAGGGTGTTTTCCGATTTCGAATATGAATTTCGTATGGCGCTCGCAAATCGCCGCCTGGCGCCTGAGATTGAGACCGTTGCGCTGATTACCAATGAGGAGCATACCTTTTTATCCGGCTCGACGGTGCGTGAGATCGCCTCGCTCAACGGGGACGTGAGCAGCATGGTGCCACGTCATGTGGAAAAAGCTCTCAAAGCGCGTTTCCGTGAATTAGGCGATGGGCAGCAGATCGTACCTACCACTTCCATGCGAGATTAACCATCGCCCAGGCCCTTTAATTGAGAAGTTATGTGTTGACGTTTTCAGGCTTTGCGTGTAACCTTATTGATAATGGGTTGACCATCGTCCCGCTCGCGGAGGAAATCTATGGACATATTGCACCTGATCGATCGATTAGAAGAGCTCTTTAACGAAAGCCGGCCCATTCCCTTCACCCACAACGTTATCGTCGATGAAGACCGCATGCTGGACCTGATAGACCAGATGCGGGTGGCGATCCCAGAAGAAGTTAAGAAAGCCCAACAAGTGCTGGCCCAAAAAGACCGCATCTTGGCGCAGGCGCAGGAGGAGGCCAACCGCACCCTGGCCCTGGCGCGCGAGAAAAGCGAGCAGTTGATTGAGCGCGACGCCCTGGTGCAAGCTGCCCAGGCGCGGGCCGAACAAATCGTATCCCAGATTAGGGCCGACGCCGAAATCCAACGCATCGAAGCTGACAAGTATGTCGTCGACACGCTCAGAAACCTGGAGATGGAGTTGGAACGCTATCTGAATCAGGTCCGCAACGGCATCACAACCCTGCAACAAGAGCTGCCAAAAGAAGAGGTCGAGATCTCTTAACCGGCAATCATCGGGGGAAGGTGGGGGCTTGCAGGCGTGCTACGCACGCCTGCAA
>DATCIL010000291.1:0-1220 GCA_036507795.1 Anaerolineales bacterium
GTTATCGTCCTACTCTTTTTCTTCTATGCCCATTATGCGTTCCTCTTTCCGGGGGCTCTTTATGGGCAGGGGGTCCCATGGTCTCGGCTGGTGAACTATCTCTATTTGGACCCTAACTCCCTCTTCGGCGTCGCCCTTCAAGTGGCAGCCACTGTGGTCTTTAGCTTTGTCTTCTTCGGTCAGTTTCTCTTTAGTACCGGAGGGGGGCTCTATTTTACCGAGGGGGCATTGGCCCTTTTTGGCCGCTACCGGGGAGGCCCAGCCAAAGTGTCGGTCGTGGCCAGTTCCCTGTTCGGCACTATGTCTGGAAGCGCGGTAGCCAACGTGGTTGTAGATGGGCCCATCACGATACCCATGATGATCCGCACTGGCTACCGACCTGAGGTCGCGGCAGCGGTTGAGGCTGTCGCCTCCACAGGTGGTCAGATCATGCCGCCGGTTATGGGTGCGGCCGCCTTTTTGATGGCTACCTTCCTGGGAATATCCTACACCCAGGTTGCTCTCGCTGCCCTTCTGCCGGCGCTACTGTACTACATCTCACTCTTTATTCAGGTAGATTTGCAGGCGGCCCGATATGGCCTTCGGGGATTGAGCAAGGAGGAGCTTCCCAACTTCAAGCACATTTTGAGTCAAGGTTGGCTTTTTCTTTTTCCCATAAGTGTCCTCGTCTACGTTTTGTTTTTTACCGGTCTTGAGGCTGAGGTGGCGGGTCTCTACGCCACAGGCGCGGTTTTCCTGGTTAGCTTTTTAAAGAAGGCCAGCCGAGTTACTTTCCGTAAACTCCTGATCATCCTTGAGAAGACCGGTGAGAGTCTCTTGGAGATCGCCGTCGTTAGCGCGGTAGCGGGTCTGATCATCGGGATTGTGGCTTTGACGGGTTTGGGATTTACGTTTTCCCGGGCAGTGGTCAGCATGGCGGGCGGCAATTTCTTTCTTTTGTTGGTTCTCGCCGCGGTTGCGGCGGGGATTTTGGGGATGGGGATGACGGTAACCGCGGCTTACATTTTGGTGGTCATTCTGGTGGCCCCCGCGTTGGTGCAGTTAGGGATAGATCCGTTGACGGCTCATATGTTTGTCTTTTATTTTGCTGTGTTGTCATTCCTTACGCCGCCGGTCTGCTTAGCCGTTTATGCCGCAGCAGCCATTGGCGGGACAAACCTTTTGCGGACCGCCTTTCAAGCCATGCGCCTGGCGATTGTGGCTTACGTTGTCCCCTTCAT
>DATCIL010000292.1:0-5616 GCA_036507795.1 Anaerolineales bacterium
AGAAGAATTCGAAGCGTTGGTACGGATATTACAAGCGGTGCCAGGTTAGGCAATCCTGAAGGAGTGAATTCAATTTTCATCTACATTCACGAAGCTCATCCCGGAGAATATTACCCATATTTGACTTCGATGAAACAAAAGTTCAAGCACGCCCGTGACCTGCGAGACATCCTGGGTGTCACGCGGCCCATCCTGGTTGACGCGCTGGATGGCGACCTTTCGGGTGGAAAGGCTTGATATCCGCATCCAGAATAAGGACGCGTTCTATGAGGGGTTGGCCCGAAACGGCCCTAAAGCCATTCGGGAGTTTCGATCAGCCTTTGATTAACGAACAACCTCCGGTGAATTCCTCCGGAGGTTTTGTTTTCTTCATGGAATTTTGCGAGTTTTATCCAATTATTCTTATTATTACCCTTGACCTTCCAGAAGCTGGAAGGTGTAGAATGACTTAAGGCGTGCCCAAAGGAGGTAAGCAATGCAGATAAAAGAGCTGTCCGATAAAACAGGTTTGCAGGATAAAACCATTCGCTTTTATGAAGAAGTTGGTGTGCTGCCTCCACCCAAACGCCTGTCCAATGGCTACCGCGATTACGGCGAAGCCGACGTTGAACGGGTCAAATTCGTGGCGGGGTTGCGCCGCCTGGATTTCTCTTTGGACGATGTCAGCGAAATCCTGGCCATGCGGGACCGGCGCGAGGCCCCCTGCCGTGTAGTGCTCGATACGTTATCTGCTAACGCCGACGAAATCGCTCAGCGGATCGCCGAACTGAGCCGCCTGGAAAAGGATTTGCGCCAGCTCTATTCCCTGGGCTTGACCTTTCCCACCGACGACGTAGACGGTAAGAATTGTGTCTGCCACTTAGTAAGTGAGAAGGCATGATCAATAGCGACCTTGTGAAGGCTCAGAGCCTTCACAATGCTTGGAGAAACTGATTGTCTTGGTATGGAGATATAACCAATGGAAAAATTAGAACAGCTCGAATTTGACATCCATGGGATGACCTGCGATTCGTGTGCCCTGCACGTCGAAAGGGCCCTGGAGAAAATAGAAGGCGTCCGGGAAGCTGAAATACCCGGCTGGGAATCCGGCCACGCCACGGTCACCGTGGAAGGCTCTGTGGACGGCCAAGATTTAGTTACCGCTGTCAAGCAGGCCGGCTACGGCGCCTCCCTGAAGACACGCCAACCCATCGGTCTACGGGAGCAACCGGAAGAAGGCCATCCTGGCAATGGCCATGGCGATGGGCGCTTCGACCTGATGGTTATTGGCGGCGGGTCGGCGGGGTTCGCTGCTGCGATCAAAGGAGCCGAATTGGGCTATCGCGTCGCTCTGGTCGAAGCAAACACCATCGGCGGCACCTGCGTCAACGTGGGCTGCGTGCCCTCGAAAACCCTGATCCGCGCCATGGAGCAGTACCACCAGGCCGGGACGCGCCGGTTCCAGGGAGTGGAAACCGCCGCGGGTCACCTGAATTGGCCCGAGGTAATCGCCCACAAGGACGAGCTGGTAGCCGTGATGCGCCAGTCCAAGTATATCGATGTGTTAGCCGGATATCCCGAGATAACCTACATCCAGGGGCGCGCACGCCTGACCGGTAGCAAGGGCGTTAATATCGATGGTAGGCCCTATGCTCCCGGCAAAATCGTGATCACCACCGGGGCGCAACCCTGGGCGCCGCCTATCCCAGGCTTACCAGGAAGTGGATATCTTACCAGCACGACGGCGATGGAATTGAAGGAGCTGCCTCGTTCCATGATCGTACTGGGGGCCAACGCCGTGGGTTTGGAGCTGGTGCAGACCTTCGCCCGCGCCGGAACGCACGTCACCCTGCTGGAGCTTTTTCCCCGCATTGCTCCCTTCGAAGACGAGGAGATCGGCGAGGCGTTGCAGGGCTATCTGGAAGAGGAAGGCCTGGAGATCCTCACCGGCTTCCAGACTTCCCAGGTCGAGGAGCGCGAGGGGCGTTATATCTTAACCGGCACCCAGGATGGACAGGATATGACCTTTGATACCGAGCAGTTGCTGGTGGCCACCGGCCGCCGGCCAAACACTCAAGGGATGGGGCTAGAAGAAGCCGGGGTGAAGCTCGGCCAGCGCGGCGAAATTCTGGTCGATGAGCGCTTGCAAACAAATAATCCCAACGTGTACGCAGCCGGGGACGTCACCGGCCAGGATATGTTCGTGTACGTAGCTGCCTATGGTGGCGGGCTGGCGGCCGAGAACGCCCTGACCGAGGCCGGGCGAGTTTACGACGCCTCCTACATCCCCCGCATAACATTCACCGACCCACAAATCGCCAGCGCCGGGCTGACTGAAGAACAGGCCCGCCAGCAAGGGTACGATGTACGGGTTAGCTCCCTGCCAATGACCTACGTGCCCCGCGCCTTGGCTGCCCGTGACACGCGCGGACTGATCAAGTTGGTGGCCGACGGGGCCACCGACCGCCTGTTGGGGGCCCACATCCTGGCTCCCGAGGCGGGCGAGATGATCCAGACTGCTGTACTCGCCATCCGCTTCGGCATCACCCTGACGCAACTGCGCCAGACCATGTTCCCCTACCTGACCAATGTGGAAGGCATCAAGCTGGCGGCACTGGCTTTCGAGAAGGACGTTGCCATGTTGAGCTGCTGCGCCGGGTAAGATGCGAACTCATTCTTCTGGTTTTCTTTCCCGGGTACACTTTGCTTTGGCTGCGTTAGCCGGCTTCGATCAGGTCATGCGCTCGAAAACCACGGTCCAAACCCGGGATGAAGTGGGGCGAATAGTGATGTTCGCGACCGCCAGCGAACTGATGGCAGTATCCCTGGTCCCTCCCGGCTTGATTTTGCGCCTGCTGCCTTATTTTGTGCCCAAGGTGTACCATTGGAAACGCGCCAACCAGGAGTGGACCGATTTTAGTAGCGAGATCAAAGGGGGATGTTAGTGAAAAAGTTAATACCGCCATGAGATGCGCTGGCAGAATCGGATTGGATTGTGATTACCCGATAACCAGATCAGGAGGAGTGCTATGATCTCAAGAGGATCTGAGACGAAATCTCAACCAGAGACGGAACTTAGTTGCCCCCACTGCCTGGAGTTCCTAGGTGTGAACAAGATTCACATCTGTCCGGTCGCTTGTTGCTATGTCGGTTTGGGCGGCGAATCACTCATTGTGCTATGCCCCTACTGTGGGAACACGTTTGATACAGGCGAGGGGCACGTCTGCCTGGAATTGATCAAACTCAGCGAGCCAGCCCAGTAATTGAGGAATGGATATGAATGACAAATTTGATGTCGTCGTGATCGGCGCCGGGCAGGGCGGCCTCCCGACTGCACATATGGCTGCCAACCTGGGCGCCAAAGTCGCCCTGATCGAGATGCGTGAGGTGGGCGGCACCTGAGTAAACGAGGGCTGTGTGCCCACCAAGACCTTGTTAAGGTCCGCTGAAGTCATGCACCTGGTCAAAGCCCGCGCTCACGAGTTCGGGGTGCGCGGCGTTGACCCCAATGCCATCACCTTTGATCTGGCCGCTGCCGTGGCCCGCAAAGACGCCATCATCAAAGGCATCATCGATGGCATTTATCAATCCTTGAAGCGGAATAAGAATGTTACTTTTCTCAATGGACACGCCGAACTTACCTCCCCGGTCGATGTAAGGGTGGATGGCAGGGCTATGTCCGCCGTTAAGATCGTCCTGGCGGTCGGTGCACGCCCCGCTCCTGTTAATATCCCTGGTTTGGAGGAGGCCGGATTTCTGACCAACTACGAGGCTTTGAGTCTGGAGAAGCTCCCGGAGTCGATGATCGTAATCGGCGCTGGCTATGAAGGCGTGGAATTTGCCCAAATGTACGCTCGCTTCGGCACCAACGTGACCCTGGTCGGCCGTGCGCCGCGGGTCATGGCCGATGAAGAGCCGGAACTGTCAGAGAGGTTAGAGGATATCCTTCGTGAGGAGGGGATAGACCTGTATACATCGACCGAGGCGGTTCGTGCAGGAAAAGAGGGAAATATTCGCTTTGTGATCGCCACTGCCGGAGATGAGGAATTTCGCTTCGAGGCTGAGATGATCCTTAAGGCAACCGGACGCGTCGCTCGAGTAGAGGGCTTGGGATTGGAGCGAGCTGGAGTTGAGATGAAGGGGCATTACGTAAAAGCCGATGAAAACCTGCACACGACAGCGCCCAACATCTGGTCCATCGGCGATGCCAACGGCGGTTACATGTTCACCCACCGGGCCACCTATGATGGGCCTTACGCAGCCTTGAACGCCGTGCGCGACCTGGGCAGAACAGTGGATTACCGGGTGGTGCCGCGGGCGGTATTCACTGAGCCTACGCTATCCAGCGTGGGCATGACCGAGGCTGAAGCCCGCCAGGCCGGTTACCAAGTGAAAGTCGGCAAAGCCTATTTTGCTCACTCGGGCAGGGCAAAGGCTATTGGGCAGACCGAAGGGCTGGTCAAATTGATTGCCAATGCCAAGACCGATGAATTGTTGGGCGGTCACATACTCGGTCCACATGCCGACATCCTGATTCATGAAGTCGCCGCGGCCATGTACAACCACGGTACCGCTGAGGCGTTGGCCAAAACCATCCACATTCACCCCACCTTGCCAGAAGTGATCAAGAGCGCGGCAAAAGCATTGTAGTTCTGATGACTACGAGCAGGATATCACCGCCCGCAGGCCGGGCACGCCGCGCCCCAGGAACCAACCTTAGAAGGTCAGGCCAACGAAAAACACCCAGTAGTAAATAAGATATGCGCCAGCGCCCACCAGGAATACGGCGCTAGCGCGGTAAACGTAGGGAATGGCCTGGCGAAGCCACCTGGCGACTGAGCCTTGAAACAGGGCGCTGCCAATCGTGACCAACACCAGAATTGTTCCCATGCCCAGGGCATAGGCGACGAATTGTCCCATGGAGGCCACCAGACCCTGACCGGCCAAAGAACTACCCACAACGACCAGGAAAATTGGCAAGGTGCAGCTCAGGGAGCTGATCGCATAAGCAACGCCAAACAGGAACCCATTACCCAGGTTACGCCGCGGCGTAATCCTCACCTGGCTGGCTCCCAGAATTCCCAGGCTACGGCGGCTGAGCAGGAGCCACAATCCCAGGATCATCAATCCGCTGCCCATCGCTACCCCGGCGTAAGGAAACGCCCTGATCAGCCACTGCCCTCCCGCTGCAATCAGAACACCGCTAATCGCAAAAACGATCACAAAGCCCAGCGTGGTTACAATTCCCAACACCAGCGCCTTGAGAAGGCGCCTTGCGGCTGGCGTTTGGTAAAAGGCTGCCTCCTCCGTTCCCAGGTGAAAGGAAATGTAGGCCGGCAACATGAAAAACCCGCAGGGGTTCACACTGGCTACCATCCCCGCCCCAAAAGCGTAGCCAACCGGGAGCAGGCTTACCAGGTCGGCAGCTGCCGTTTCAGCCCGGTTCTGCAGACCTATCAAAAGGTAAACAAAACCAGCCACGATTAACGCCGGGATCCCAAGGGAAATAACCACGGTCAACCAGCTACGTTTTGGCCGGGCGGAAGAGGATTGCTCCGGCCTGGTTTCCCGGGTGGAAGGGTTAGTAATCTCGCTCATGAGAAAATATTGTGTGTCGATTCAATGGTAACATCTATG
>DATCIL010000293.1:0-4170 GCA_036507795.1 Anaerolineales bacterium
TCTCTCGAGGCGGGATTGCGCCGGGCGAACGCTTTCATCAGGGCCTGGAGGCGGGGCCAAATCTGTTCGCTTGTTCCCTGGCCGTATAGAAATCGCAAATGCCCCTTGATCCGCTCCTCCTCAGTCAATCGCACTGCTCAGCTCCTTTCTCGCATCGCCATGTCTGAGCGATTGTCTTCAATCGCCATTGACCGAGCGATCGCCTTCAATCGCCATCCCTTAGTGCCTGATCGCCCGTTTACCTGTTTACCTGTTTACCTGTGTACCTATATACCAATCTACCTCTTTACCCGATTCCCTACTCGACCGAAATCTCCTCCCAATAGATATTCGGCAGATGCAGCGTCCGGACGATATCCGGGTCCATTCCCTGGAATCGCACTTTAATCAACGCAATCGGGATGCGGTGCGACACGATCCCGACAGTCCGGTCCGGGTGACGCGCCAGGATTTCGTCTACAGCTGCGATCACCCGCTGCTGCACCTGCTTGAGGTGCTCGCCCTGCGGTGGCGTCACCTCCCACGGCTGTGTTTCCCAGCGGTAAAACAGCTCCGGGTAAAGATTTTGGATCTCTGATCGCAGCCGGGTTTGCCAATCCCCTTGATGGATTTCCATCAAGCGGGGCTCGACGTGGAGGTCCACACCCAGGTGCTCGGCGACGACTTCTGCCGTTTGCCTGGCGCGCAGCAGAGGGCTGGCGTATATCACCTCTAATCCCACCCCGGCTAGCCCCTCCGCTAGCTGCTGAGCCTGAGCGAAGCCTTTGTCGTTTAGCGGCGGATCGGCCTGGCCCTGGTAGCGACCCTCCACGTTCCAGTCCGTCTCCCCATGGCGGATAAGGATCAGCCGCCTCATGGTGCGCTCTCGCGGTAGATTAGAGATCTGCGGTCCCTTTCACCCTCGCGAATGAGCGGGAGCCCGCGCTTTTCCCGGTATTCTCGCAGCCTGACAGCTGGCTTTCGCTCGTGTTCACGAATCTCGACCGTTTCAAGGAAGTAACGCCGGGGCCCATAGCGCACCAGGTTCATGGTGAGATTTGCTTCGTCGAGCAAGCGAATGTTATGACGCTGCTCCAACCGGCTGAAGACCACCTGCATGATGGCAAAGGACATTTTCGAGAGGGATGGGAGGGGTTGGTTGTGGTGGATGCGCTCGAGCAGGTCGACCTGGGCGATACCTCTCAATCCATAGTCATTGAGAATATCGATCAATAATCCCGTTTCTACGCCGTAGCCGGTAAAGAAAGGCATGCGTTCAAGCGCTGACCGGCGCCCGGCGTATTCACCCGAGAGCGGCTGGATGAGACCGGAAAGCTCTGGGTAGAACAAGTTGATGAAGGGCCGCGCGGTCAGCTCGGTTACCCGCCCGCCCCCGCCAGCCACCAGCTTATCGCCTTCTCGCAAGGGCCGGCGATAAAACCCTTTCACATACTGAATCTCTGGATCGCGCAGCAGCGGTCCGAGGATACCGTACACGAAGCGCGGATGGATGTTTTTTATGTCCGTATCGACCCAGGCAATGATGTCGCCCGTTAGCACGTGAAGGCTTTTCCACAGGGCCTCCCCTTTGCCAACGTAGCTTCCGTGTTGAGGCAGGATTTCCTGGTGAATGTATACAGGAATGCCCAGGTCGCTCGCGATTTCCCGGGTGTAATCGACCGAGCCGGAGTCGATAAGCACGATCTCATCGAGGAGCGGGATCTCTTCCATCAAGGCAGTTTTGAGCGTCCGGATGACATTTCCTACAGTCGCAGCCTCGTTTAGGGCGGGCAGACCGAGGCTGATGGTTGTCCCCTGTACTTCCTTCAATGTCAGCAGGCGCTCGAGATCGGCGAACTCGCGACTGTGATAAGTGTTCTCGGCGAACCATTCATCTACCACCACCGCGACCGGCCGGTCTGCTCGACGAACCTTTTCGCTTTGCGCGCGCGGCTTGCGCGCCAATTCTCCCGCTACGCTGCTCTCCTCTTCAGCGGTTTCGGTGGCTTCTTTGACAATAATCAATGTGATGTTTGTGCCGGCGATCACCGAGTCGATCAGCGGGCTGCCCCATTCTCCGGCATGGACCTGTGCGGTCGGTGCGCCCATCACCACCACTTGGTGGTCGGTGGACTCCTGGATGATGGCTTCCGAGACGTCGTTCACCACGACCGTCATCGAGCGCTTCAGCCGCTCCAGGCCGCGCAGGGCCGGTCCAAAAGCCTGGAGCAACTGCTGCTCCGCTTCGCGGGGCGCTTCGTCGGTGGCATGCAGCAGCGTGATCGTCGCCGCTGAAGCTTGAGCCAGGGTATTGGCGATCCGCAGCGCCAGACCAGCGTGGCGTCCACCGCGCACCGGCAGAAGGATCTTCCGAATTTTGTACCAGCCTTGTGGGCCGCTTATCTGGGCTGCCGGTCGAACGGCGACTACATCACAGAAAGGAGCCACCAGGCTGGCGTCCTTCAGTTCGTTACCGGCGGTCTCCGGCAGGGTATGGTTACTCCAGCCCAGCAGCAACAAATCGATCTTTTCTTGCTTGACCGTGTCCCAGATTCCGTCCCATACCTCTGCCTCGTGCCGCACCAGCGTCTTCATCTGGGCAGTGATGGTCAGCTGGTCGGATAATAAACTCCCCAATTCCTCACGAAAACGGCTGGCCTGGCGGGCGGCTTCACTCACCGCTTCGCCTTCTGGTACGCCGATCACTTGCAGAATGGTCAATTGTCCCTGGCGGGCCTGGACGACCATCTCCGCAAGGGGAAGCAAAATGCGGGCTTCCTCCAGGCTGCTCAGCGGCAGCAGAATCCGGTATGGCTGCGGCGGGGATGTCTCCGTTCGTATTTCTTTTCTTCTTGGTCTATCATCCATTATGCTCTCGGACCCTCTTCTATGATCGGAATCAGTTTATGCCTGACAATCGAACGCCAGGTGAATTGGTTTAATACCCTTTTTCTCAACTTGTATGCCCGATCGTTTTCTAAATACCCGCTGATGGCGTTGGCGACGGCGGCAGGATCTCCATCGGGATCAAACACCTGCGCTAATTGCCCGGCGCTCTCGCGCACCGGGGCGATATCAGCGGCGAACACCGGCAGGCGCGCCAGCCCGGCTTCCAGGATCGGAATCCCAAAACCTTCCCGCCGGCTGGGGAAGAGCAACAGGTCCGCCAGGCTGTATAGATCCGCAATGACTGCATCGGGCACGTGCAGCGGCCGGCCGCTTGCCCCTTGCTCGAAGAGGAAATGCACTTTCTGGTCGACCTCGAGTTCCTGGCGTAAATCTTTGAGCTCCTGCAAATAGGCGATGTTCTTGGGGTTATGCGGTCCCGGCGGACCGGTGACCACCAGGGCGACGCCGGGATACTGGTTCTTGAGCGCGGCGGTGATGCGGATGGCGAACTGGATGTTCTTCCGCCGGGTAATACGCGCCGGCAGCAGCATTAGTGGCTTGGCGTCCAGCAGGTTATTTGATTCCACCAGCTGGTGGGTAAGGGGTTCCAGCTTAAGGAATTGGTCGACATCCACGCCAGGGGTCACCACCCGGATCTGCGCTTCGGCAAGTCCAAGGAGTCGCGCCAGGCGTACACGTCGATGATTGGATACGACGACGTAGCGAACGTCCGGCCAGGGAGTGCGCAGCAGATCCCAGGGATAACCAGGGTGCAAATCAGAAGTATACAGCCGGTCCTGCCAGGCAAAATCATGGCACCAGGCGATCAAGCGGGTTACACCTTCATCGGATAGACAGCGCAGGGCTGCGGTCAGGGGCAGGTTCTTATGAAGCGTGATGGCGTTGTGGACGATGCAGACATCCAACTCACCAAGAATGGGTTTTAGCTTCTGGGCCAGCTGTTCGCGTAGCTGCTCAAATTCTTCGGTGACCTCCCCGCGTGCCAGGCAGTTGCCCGCGGACAGCACATCAGGATGCCGGGAGCTGATCTCCGGGATATGGTGGAAGGCGACCTCGGGCTGAAACTTCTCACCGCGGCCCGCGACCACCGTCACCCGGTGGCCCGCTTCGGCGAGCAGGCGGGCATGGTGGTATATCGTGCTCTCGACGCCACCAACAACGGGAGGCCCAGCAAAATGCAGCATGCCGGTATTGATCATTGTTTAATCCTGCCGTAGTGTGCGATGGCGGCTGCCAGGTGCGCCCCAAAAATAACAATCAGGTAGTTCAGATAAATCCAGA
>DATCIL010000294.1:0-9340 GCA_036507795.1 Anaerolineales bacterium
TTCCACTGGTCATCCGGCCGGATCAGGGTTACCAGCGCGGAAAAAAGCATGAGGCTGATAATCGTAGTGTAAGCAAGCACGGGCAGCCTCAATCTACTCTGCTGTCTTATGGACAGGGCCTGTGCAATCCGCCGGTAAACCCCAACTGCCGATAGTGTGATGATAAGGCCAATCGCCAGCGAGGCGAGATTGAGTGGGGGCAGCGACTGGCTGAAGCCAAGGATGTAGGCAATATGGGCCAATAAGAAGAAAACCAGCCCGGCGATGAACGGCTCCTGAGGGAGCATCAGAAATACATCGCCCCAGAGCGATAAGAAGACCCCGATAACAAACCAGATAATTGGCCCAGATAGTTCGCCCTGGGTTCCGATCCAGAGAAGCAAAACTATCATGACACCGGGTTTGGCAATGTACTCAAGCGGCTTAAAACTTATTGCCACAGCTGACCAATCTAAAATAGCCAGGAAAATGGCTGCCCAAAGGAGCGTTGTCGACATAGTTGCTTCCGGGAACGGGAATCAGGATGACCGCTTGAAACCAAATAACCGCAGGGCGGCTTCGTCATTGCGCCAGTTTTTTCGGACCTTTACCCTCAACTTCAAAAAAACTTTGCGCCCACTCATCGCCTCAATTTCCTGCCGCGCTAACGTGCCGATTTTTTTTAGCATGGTTCCCCCCTGACCAATTACAATCCCCTTTTGAGAATCTCGCTCGACAAATAAAGTAGCCTGAATATAAGCTCCTTGATGATCGCGCTCCCGGTACTCATCGATCCGGACGGCTATACTGTGGGGAACCTCGTCGCGGAGGTGATACAAAACGGCCTCTCGAATTAGATCCCCGGCGATTTCGCGTTCATACAAATCGGTAATCTGCTCTTCCGGAAAAAAAGGTGGACCTACGGGCAGCCGGGAAACGATTTCTTTGATCAGTACGTCCAGATTATCCCCGCGAGTTGCCGAGATGGATAAATCGCCAACCGTTCGCGGGAACAGATCGAGGTACGCCTCCCGATGGGTCTGAAAGGTTTCCGCATCCATTAGATCTACCTTGTTTAACACCAGCAGCGTGGGAAGAGGACGCTTCAATTCGGCCAACACGTTTGCAAGCATGCGGTCCTCTTCATCCGGCATCTGGCTGGCGTCAACGATAAAGAGGGCCAAATCACACTCCTCCAAAACGCTGACAGCTTCCTCATTCATGCGCTCCCCAAGTTTATGATGAGGACGATGCACTCCGGGTGTATCCACGAAAATGATTTGGGCATCGTCCAGGGTCAAAATACCCATTTGCTGTTTCCGGGTTGTCTGCGGCCAGGGGGAAACTGCGGCAATTTTTGTGCCCAATAAGGCGTTAATTAACGTAGATTTACCTACATTAGGGCGGCCCATGACAGCAACAAAGCCCGATCTGAAATCATTCGGAAAAGATTCCATGAGCCTATTCTATCAGAGAAAACTTGTAATCTATTCCTGCTCTTTCTATGCGAGAATTTGGAAATTCTGCATGCGGCTGGTGTGGATTTATTGTCATTGTTTGGTAAAATGGTAGCATGTCAATAAGTCGGGGACAGATGAGAAACAGCGAAACAAAAAAGCAAAAATTGGGTCTTGACTTTGTTATGATAAATCGATATAATAATAATTCGTCCTTTGGGTCCAATCCCTAATTAATTCATTGATGGATTGATTAAGCATTTAGCAAGGTAAAAAAACGAGATGCGTAAAGCGTTGGGAGAATTCCCCCACGTTTTACGCTTTACGCGTGTAAATAATTCGTTCAGTTGACAATTTTAGGAGATCACGGACATGGCGTCTGTTTCACCGAGTAAGTCTTACGCCCGTATTCACGTCAGCCTCGATCTGCCCGATCTCATCGAGGTGCAAATCGATTCCTTCAAACGTCTCAAGGATGAAGGTCTTGCAGATCTGTTCCATGAGATTTCACCGATCGAATCGTACAATAAAGGCATGAAGTTATATTTTCCGAGCCGCACCCCTGAGGCGGAACAGTGGGGGCTGACTTATTGGTTTGATGAACCAAAACATTCTATCGAGGAATGTGTTGAGCGTGACTTGACCTTTGCAAGCCCACTTTATGTTTCGGTTTTGCTGGCAGGACCGGATGTTCCGGAACCCATAAAGCAGGATATCTTCCTGGGCGATTTTCCGGAAATGACCGAGAAGGGCACGTTCATAATCAACGGGACCGAGCGTGTTGTCGTTTCACAGCTAATTCGCTCACCCGGCGTTTATTTTGAAGCGCCGATCGATCGATCCACCGGGCGCCCATTAGCCGTTTCCAAGCTCATCCCAGACCGGGGTGCCTGGATGGAATTTGAGACGCGCAAGAGCGATTATCTGACCCTGCGTTTCAACCGCAAGCGGACGATTCCTATCACCATCTTCCTGCGAGCTTTGGCCGCCGTGGATGATGGTATCGCGGAATCTCCCCTCAGCGAGGGCACAGATGAGGAGCTTCTGGAGGTCTTTGGGGATGTTGATAACAACCCTGACCGGATGTTTATCACCTCAACATTGGCACAGGAGCCTGAATGGGATTTGAGCGACGGGATTAGTGTGGCGCAAGCCGCGCTGCTTGAGTTCTTCAGGCGGATGCGCCCCGGCGATCCGGCAACCATCGAAAATGCTAAAGAGTTCCTGGAGGAACAGCTTTTCGATCAACGCCATTACGACCTTGAGCGGGTTGGTCGTTATAAGCTCAATCAGAAACTCGATCTGCACGAATACGTCCCGATCAGCCACCGGACAATCACCAAGTGGGATATTGTCCGTCTTGTGCGCCGCATGATCGCCATCAACAACGGAATTCAAGCCGCAGATGATATAGATCACCTGGGCAACCGGCGTGCCAAAACGGTAGGCGAGCTGATCCAGAACAAACTGCGCATCGGTTTGCGCCGGATGGAGCGCGTCATCAAGGAGCGTATGTCGATTCGCGATCAAGATCAGCTTTCTCCGATCACGCTGATAAATATCCGGCCGATGGTCGCTTCCCTGCGCGAATTTTTTGGATCTAGCCAGCTATCACAGTTCATGGATCAGACCAATCCCCTGGCCGAGCTGCGCCATAAACGTACCCTCTCTGCGCTTGGACCCGGCGGTTTGAGGCGAGAGCGAGCAGGGTTCGATGTGCGTGACGTGCATCATTCGCACTATGGCCGGATCTGCCCGATCGAGACCCCGGAAGGACCGAACATCGGTTTGATCGGTCGTCTGGCCACCTTCGCCCGGGTTAATGAATATGGTTTTATTGAGACCCCTTACCGGCGAGTGCGCAAGGCGCTCGCCCCGAAAGATGCTCGCCTGGAAGGGCGGACTCTGCGCGAGGACCTGACCAATCCAGAAACTGGCGAGGTCATCGAAAAGGGCGGTCAGCGAGTAACACGTGAAATGATCGAGACCATGGAGAGCCAGGGCATCAAGGAGGTCCTGGTGGTTCCGTTTGTCTCCGATGAGATGGAATACCTTTCCGCAGATGTGGAAGACAAATTCGTCATCGCCCAGGCGAACACGCCACTGAACGAATACGGCGAGTTTGTCCGTTCGCGCGTGTCGACGCGCTACCACTCCGGGTTTATTTTCGCTAATCCTCTCAACATCGATTACATGGATGTAGCGCCCCACCAGATCGTGGGCATCAGCGCTGCCTTGATTCCTTTCCTGGAACACAATGACGCCAACCGGGCCTTGATGGGCTCAAACATGCAGGCTCAGGCAGTTCCTCTGGTGAAGCCGGACGTTCCTCAAGTTTCAACCGGCATGGAATATTTCGCCGCTATGGACTCCGGGCAGGTCGTGGTTGCTGAAGAAGACGGCGAAGTGACCTCGGTTACTGGCAGCCACGTAACCCTGCGAAACTCGAAAGGAGAGCACGTTTATCCATTGCGGAAATACCAGCGATCGAACCAGAGCACCTGCATTGATCAGCGACCCGCCGTGGTCAAAGGTCAGCGGATTAAAAAAGGTGCTGTCATCGCAGACTCCTCTTCGACAGAGGATGGAGAACTCGCTCTTGGTCAGAATGTGGTCGTGGCTTTCCTCTCATGGGAGGGTGCCAACTTCGAGGACGCCATCGTAATTTCCGAACGATTGGTTCAAGAAGATCTGTATACCTCGGTTCACATTGAGAAGTATGAGGTCGAATCGCGCGATACGCGGCTGGGGCCCGAGGAGATTACGCGGGATATCCCGAATGTGGGTGAAGAGGCGATCAAGGACCTGGATGAACAAGGTATCATCAGGATCGGCGCTGAAGTCGGTCCAAACGATATCCTGGTTGGTAAGATTTCTCCCAAGGGTGAAAAGGAGCTTACCCCGGAGGAACGGCTGCTGCGAGCGATTTTTGGCGAGAAGTCGCGCGACGTCAAAGACACCTCGTTGCGCATGCCGCATGGTGAACGCGGCAAGGTCGTAGACGTAAAAGTCTTCACGCGGGAAGAAAACTCCGACTTATCTGCCGGCGTGGACATAATGGTCCGTGTATCCGTTGCGCAGCGCAGGAAGATAACCGCCGGCGACAAGATGGCCGGTCGACACGGAAACAAGGGTGTTGTCTCGCGCGTTGTGCCCGTCGAAGATATGCCGATGCTTGAGGATGGCACCTCGGTGGACATTATCCTCAACCCAACCGGTATCCCGGGACGTATGAACCTCGGCCAGGTATTAGAAACCCACCTGGGCTGGGCTGCAAGCCGGCTTGGTTTCCGAGCAATTTCTCCTGTGTTTGACGGCGCGACCGAAACCGAAATCGAGGCCGAGCTGGCCAGAGCCTGGATGATTGAGAAAGCATGGCAGGAAACCAGTGAGAAATCCTGGGAGTGGTTGAAAGATTACGATTATGATCCGGAAACCATTACGGATGACAACGAGGTCCGCAATCTTTACCTGGAGGCATGGTTAGGAGAAAGAAATTACGATGTTTACCGCCTGGTTTCTGACCCGTTTTATGCCCGTCGCTCTGTTTTACGTGAGTGGTTGCGCGACAACGGCTACAATCCTGACGAGATTTTGGCTTTCGAGGACGCGAAAATTCCCCAGGGAGAACACGCCGAGCAAGACAAACGGGCGGTCAACGCGTGTCTGCGCCTGTGGATGCAAAGTTTTGACGAAGATGTTAGCCGACTGAAAGATGAAGAACTCTGGGAGAAGGCCGAGGAGACGATGATGAAGTTCAAGCGGCCGATTCCCGTTCTTGGCAAACAAATTCTCCGAGACGGTAAAACTGGTGAGGCCTATGACCAGCCTGTAACCGTCGGGATAATGGCCATCATGAAGCTGCACCACCTGGTAGAGGACAAGGTTCACGCGCGATCGACCGGCCCGTACAGCCTGGTTTCGCAACAACCGCTTGGTGGAAAGGCCCAATTCGGCGGGCAGAGATTCGGAGAGATGGAGGTTTGGGCTCTGGAGGCTTACGGGGCGGCTTATACATTGCAAGAAATGTTAACGGTGAAGTCGGACGATGTTCAGGGTCGTGTGAAAACCTACGAGGCCATCGTTAAAGGCGAGCCAATCGAGGAACCCAGCATTCCAGCATCCTTCCGCGTCCTCGTGAAGGAACTGCAAAGCCTTGGATTAGCGGTGGAAGCCGTCACGGACACTGGTGAAATCATCCGTTTCGGCAAGGACGAAGAACGTACTCGACCGCCCAAGATCACCACCGGCTTACTGGGCTTGGGCGAGGAGATATAAATCTCCTAAAACCGGAGATTACCTTGTCCGGAAGTCTTGACGCTGCTTTTTGCACATGGTAAAATCAAAATTCGTTGCCTAATTATCTTAAGGCAGGATTACGCCTGTCTACAGGTTCGCCTGTCTAATTGGATATCGGAAACGCGAGGTGAGGCCATCATGCACTACCGATGGCCTCCCTTGATGGATAAATGGGTCGATCCTCAATATGATTCCTCTGTGGATTGTTTTAGGATCACCTGTTTTGTTGAGAGAAAGCATCGTAACATATTTGTATTTGGAGACGAAAGTGCCGACGATTAATCAATTGGTCCGCAAGGGCCGCAAAACTAAAAAGCAAAAAAGTAAAGCGCCCGCGCTGCAGTATACGTTTAATGCCAACCAGCAGCAGCGTCTTCGCCAATCGAAAGGCGCTCCTCAAAAGCGCGGGGTATGCACGGTTGTGCGTACGATGACACCAAAGAAACCAAACTCGGCGCTGCGTAAGATTGCCCGTGTGCGCCTCACCAATGGGATAGAAGTTACCGCTTATATCCCAGGTGAGGGTCACACCCTCCAGGAACACTCCGTCGTACTGGTGCGCGGTGGTCGGGTTAAGGATCTTCCGGGTGTGCGATACCACATCGTTCGCGGGACCCTTGACACCGGGGGTGTCGACGAACGAAAGCAGGGTCGCTCCAAGTACGGAGCTAAGAGACCCAAATAGATAGGAGAAGTCGAATGCCTCGACGATATCGACCGGAAAGCAGAGAAATAGAACCTGACGTACGTTACAGCAGCGTACAGGTGCAGTCTTTCATCAACCGTGTGATGAAGCGTGGTAAGAAAAGCGTAGCCACGCGCCTGGTTTATGATGCCCTGGATCTGATCCAGGAACGCACGAAGAAAGAACCGATCGAGGTTTTTGATCAGGCGCTCAAGAACGTTTCTCCAGTTATGGAGGTACGTCCTCGCCGGGTGGGCGGCGCCACATACCAAGTGCCGATGGAAGTTCCGCCGCACCGACGCTTCGCCCTGGCGACACGCTGGATTTTGGCCGCCGCTCGAGCACGCTCGAGTCGATCTTTTTCCGAGAAATTAGCCGCCGAACTGATGGACGCGGCCAATAATACCGGTTCGGCAATTCGCCGGCGTGAAGAGACCCACCGTATGGCAGAGGCCAACCGCGCTTTCTCGCATTATCGGTTTTAGTTGTTTATTTTGAGTGCATAAAGTGCAACTTTGGTAGTTTGGAGATTTGAAGGAATCTGATGGCTCGCCAGCATCCAATCGAAAAATATAGAAATATTGGAATTATTGCTCATATTGATGCGGGCAAGACGACCACGACTGAGCGAATCCTGTTTTACACAGGGAAAACGCATCGGATTGGTTCGGTGGACGAAGGTACTACCGTTACCGATTGGATGGAACAGGAGCGCGAACGAGGTATTACCATTGTGTCGGCTGCAGTGTCGGCCGTGTGGAAGGGGTTCCAAATCAACATCATTGATACCCCAGGCCACATCGATTTTACTGCCGAGGTGCAGCGTTCATTGCGCGTGCTAGATGGTGGTATTGTTATTTTTGATGCTGTCCAAGGCGTAGAGCCGCAAAGCGAAACAGTATGGCGCCAGGCAGATCGCTATCGTGTGCCGAGAATTTGCTTCGTCAATAAAATGGATCGCGTTGGCGCTTCTTATGAAAGAACCATCGAAACCATTCGGGAACGGCTCGGAGCCAATCCAGTGGCAGTGCAGGTTCCGATAGGCAGAGAAGCAAGTTACCGAGGGGCGGTTGATCTCTTTACCGAGAAAGCTGTTATCTGGGAAGATAGTCTTGGTATGGAGCCACAGGAAACAGAAGTTCCAGAAGACCTTCGTGACCAGGTCGCTGAGATGCGCGAACTCATGATTGAACAGATTGTTGAGACCGATGATGATTTGACCCTCAAGTACCTGGAAGGTGAGGAGATAACCACGCGGGAGCTCAAGGAAGCGCTGCGTAGAGCGGTTCTTTATAGCAAAGCCACCCCGGTTTATTGTGGCAGTTCCTTGCGAAATAAGGGCGTGCAGCCTCTGTTGGATGCAGTGGTGGAATTTCTTCCTTCTCCCTTGGAAGTTCCCCCGGTGCATGGTTTTCATCCAACTTCGGGGGAAGAGATTACTCGAAAGACCAGTGATGATGAGCCTCTGAGCGCACTGGTGTTCAAGATCGTCACAGATCCTTATGTCGGTCGTTTGGCTTACTTCCGGGTTTATTCGGGAAAGGTTGCCCAGGGGAGCATGGTGTACAACTCGACGAAAGGCAAGCGAGAACGAATCGGACGCTTGCTGCGAATGTATGCCGACCGCCGCGAGGACGTTGAGGAGGTGTTAGCGGGCGACATCGGCGCCACGCTTGGGTTGAAGGATTCTTTCACCGGCGATACGTTATGCGATGCGGCCAACCCGATCATCCTGGAGGAAATTACTTTCCCTGAACCGGTCATTTCGGTAGCCATTGAACCCAAGACAACGGCAGATCAGGATAAGATGGCCGGCGCTCTGCGTAAGTTGGCAGAAGAAGATCCAACTTTTCACGTGCGCACGGATCAGGATACCGGACAAACCTTGATTGCCGGTATGGGCGAGCTTCACCTGGAAGTTTTGGTCGATCGTATGCTGCGAGAGTTCAGAGTTCAAGCTCGAGTGGGACGGCCGCAAGTCGCTTATCGCGAATCGATCACGCGCCCGGTTGAAAAGGCGGAGGTTCGATACGTCAAACAAACTGGCGGTCGCGGACAGTATGGACACGTGGTCCTTGAACTTGAGCCAGCCGAAATGGGTAGCGGTATCGAGTTCGAAAACGATATCGTCGGCGGAATTATTCCCAGAGAATACATCGGGGCAGTCGAGAAGGGTATCCGCGAGGCCGCTGAGGCCGGGATTCTGGCCGGATATCCCGTGGTTGATGTTAAAGTTCGCC
Source organism: Anaerolineales bacterium (assembly GCA_036507795.1). Lineage (GTDB taxonomy): Bacteria > Chloroflexota > Anaerolineae > Anaerolineales > UBA4823 > DASQQR01. The sequence goes on from DATCIL010000294.1 coordinate 8,661, forward strand.
TGTACGATGGTTCTTATCACGAAGTCGACTCGAGTGAGATGGCCTTTAAAATGGCTGGTTCCATGGCTTTCAAAGAAGGGCTTCAAAAAGGCAGGCCAGTGTTGCTGGAGCCAATCATGAAAGTCGAGGTAGTTGCACCGGAGGAATTTCTGGGCGACGCGATTGGCTTATTGAATGCTCGTCGCGGAGTAATCTTGAGTACGGAAGCGCGCGCGGGAAATGCGCAAGCGGTTCGCGCCATGGTTCCTCTGGCTGAAATGTTTGGTTTCGCAACTTACCTGCGATCAAGCACGCAGGGACGTGGTGTCTTTACAATGGAGTTCGATCATTACGCTCAGGTAGCTGAGAGCGTCGCAAGGGAGATCATTGCTTAGGCAAGGGAGATCATTGCTTAGTTAGTTTTTGGTGTAAAACGTCTTTCTGGAGCGTTCGCGGCCCAGAAGACGCCGCCGGGGACGGCGGCTGAGCGGGTTTTGCACTGAAATCTAGTTGGTGGATCTTTCTGCCTACAAAGAAAGACAAGGAGCTTATCTAGGAGAGCATTTTATGGCGAAGCGAAAATTTGAGCGGACGAAGCCGCATATGAACGTGGGGACGATGGGGCACATCGATCATGGGAAGACGACGTTGACGGCGGCGATCACGAAGTACAGTGCGATGCAAGGGTACGGGGAATTCCG
>DATCIL010000295.1:0-7003 GCA_036507795.1 Anaerolineales bacterium
TTACCTCAACTCCATCCTGCATGGATTAGGTCTGATCGACTCCCCGATAACCTACCTGTCCGCTACCAGGCGGCACTGGATCATCATTGCTATCTGGCTTGCGGAGGTCTGGCGGGCGACCGCAATTGTCATGGTGATCGTCGTCGCCGGGATGCAGTCTATTTCGCGGGAGGTCTTGGAGGCGGCGGAGGTCTTCGGCGCCACCCTGTGGCAAAGGATCCGGTACGTTATCCTGCCCCTGCTGCGCCCGAGCCTACAGGTCGCCCTGATCCTACGCACGATCCTGGCCTTTCAGGTCTTTGCCGTGGTGGTCGTCCTGAGCGGCGGAGATGTGGTTACGGTGTTGGCTAACGAGACCTACCGCCAATATTACGATCTACGCAATGTCAACGTCGCCGCGTCCTATGCCAGCTTTATCTTATTGTTATCTATCTTGACCGCAATCTTTTACCTGCGTGCCGTGCGTACTCAAGAGGAGGTGGCTGGATCATGAGCGTTCTTGAATCTCAAAAAGCAACCGTCCAGGTCTCGCCAGAGGTACGGGCCGTCCACCGGCGCATGCTGAGGCGCCAGCGTCTGTCGCGCGCCTTGACCTATCTGATTGCTATCGTCCTGTCGCTGTGGGTGCTCATCCCGATTTTGTTCATCGCCTCGATGGCGCTGACCACGCCCGCCGTCGTGCGTTCCTACCCGAAAGGCGTCTTGCCTTTCATACCCTTTTCGACAGAGACCCTGAGATTCTTCCTCAATTCGAGGGGGATTGTTCCAGGCATCATGAACAGCATCATCGTTGCGGTCATCACGCTGGTCTTAGCCACGGTGATCTCCGCCCCGGCCGGTTATGCCATCTCTCGATACATTTTCCGAGGCCGGGATGTATTCCGCTTGTCCATCCTGGCAGTGCGGGCTTTTCCAATCGTTGTCCTGTCCATTCCCCTGGCAGTGGTCTTCCTCAGGCTAAACATCTACGACAACGTTTTTAGCCTGGCCATGATGCACGCAGCGCTGGCTCTGCCGACGACGATCCTGGTGCTCAGCAGCGTCTTCGCCAGCATCCCCTATGAACTGGAAGAAGCAGCCCAGGTCTTCGGCTGTTCGCCCGCGCAGGCCTTTCGCTACATCGTTTTACCCCTGGTGCTACCCGGTATCGCCGCCGCAGCCATCTTTACGTTCGTATTGTCCTGGAATGAGGTATTTGCCGCCAGCATCCTCGCGCCGCTCCACAACCGCACACTGCCGGTCCAGGTGCTGATCACGCTGGATGAGTCATCCGAGCCGTACCAGTTTGCCGGCGGCTTTTTCATGTTGATACCGTCCTTGATCTTTATATTCTTCATCCGGCGCTATCTCTTCAACATGTGGGGCCAGATCACAAAGTAGTTCGTTGTGTACATTTTGATTGGACTGGGATGAGCCTATGGCTGATATAAAAGTCGAGAACGTGACAAAACGCTTTGGCGATTTCGTCGCCGTCGATAATGTAAGCCTGACCATCGAGGATCAGGAATTTGCGGTGCTGTTGGGCCCCAGCGGGTGCGGCAAGACCACCTTGTTGCGAGCGATTGCAGGGCTGGGCATGGCGGACGAGGGGCGCATCAGCATCGGAGGACGCGATGTCACTTATCTACCGCCGCGAAATCGTAAAATCTCAATGGTCTTCCAGAGCTATGCCATTTTTCCCCACATGAAGGTCTTCGATAATATCGCCTTTGGACTGAAGATGAACAAGGTCGAGCAGAAGGAGATCGACCGGCGAGTACAGGAAGCGGCCGCACTGCTCCATATCGAGGACATGCTGGATCGCTACCCAAGCGCCATGAGCGGCGGTCAGCGACAGCGTGTCGCCGTCGCCCGAGCCATCGCGATGAAGTCGGAAGTGCTCTTAATGGACGAACCCCTCAGCAACCTGGACGCCCTGTTGCGGCTGGAGATGCGCGCCGAACTCAAACGGTTGCTGCGAGAAATCCAGGCCACCACGCTATACGTGACCCACGATCAGATCGAAGCTCTCAGTATGGGAGACCGCATCGCCGTCATGAAGTCGGGAGTCATCCATCAGTACGACAGACCAGGTATCGTCTATGACAAGCCGGCCGATCAATTTATCGGTGGCTTCATTGGCAATCCACCGATGAATTTCATGGAAGGCCAGGTGCAGCGACAAGATGGTCATTTGAACGTGCATATCGGCGATTTTCTTCTCGCTCCGGAAGCGGATATGCAACCGCTCCTGGAATCCTATGATGGCAAACGTATTGTCATCGGCATCCGGGCGGAGAATATGGAGACACTCAAGACGCCCGCTGAGGATGCCCTGCAAGTCGAGGTATTGGTCGTAGAACCCCTGGGATCCCAGAACCTGCTGACGGTCCAAATCGGGGACAATATCGTCAAGGTGGCCACGCACCCCACCTTCGAAGTCGCACCGGGTATGGACGTCTGGCTGCGCTTTCCGGCAGATAAGATCCGCTGGATTGACCGGGATAGCGGGCAAGCGCTTTACTCGATATGATGGGTTGACGGATATGGCTCCATCGTCTGCAGTTCGTGTCGGATTGATTGGCTGTGGCAATATCGGGGCACGCGGGCACGCACCCGCCTACAAGCGTATCCCGGAGGCCACATTGGTCGCCGCCTGTGACATCGTGCCTGAGCACAGCAATGCCCTAGCAGTCGAATATGAGATCGACGAGTATACAGATTATCGCCGTCTGTTGGAGCGGGATGATATTGACATGGTGGACCTGTGTGTCCCCACCTACCTTCACGCTTCACTGGCGGTTGAAGCCCTCGAATGGGGCAAGCACGTATTGTGCGAAAAACCTATCGCCAGGAACCTGACAGAAGCGGACGCGATGATCAAAACCGCACGCAAAACCGGCCTGAAATTGATGGTGGGCCACGTGCGCCGCTTCGATCATCGATACGTTGAGATTAATAAAGCCATTACCAGTGGGGAGATCGGCGCTCCAGTCTATATCCGCCGCGCCGAACGCCAGTGGTTGCCGTTTCCAGCCAGTGGCTGGCACTGGCGACCTGAAATGGGAGGAGGGGTTATCCTTGATATTGGGGTTCACATTGCGGATTTATTTCGCTGGTTGTATTCCCAGAATCCTGTATCCGTTTATGCAGTCGGACGAAAAGTTCGCCAGGCTGCCAGAGAGGCGGATAGTTTCGATCACGTATTCATCACCTATACTTTTCCAAATGGCGCTGTTGGCCTGGCAGAGGCCAGCTGGGCCTATCCACCGGATTTCGGAGCAGGGCTCTATGCCAGCCTGGACGTAGTTGGCACACTGGGGAAGATCCAGTTCAGCGACCAGGAGAGCAATCCGATGCTGGTCTTCGATCAGGATACGGGAGCAGCTTATCCAAGATATTTTCAATTTATGTCTACTACGGAATACGCTTTTGAAGAGGAGATACGGCACTTCGTAGATTGCCTCTTAGAGGACAGTGAGCCCACAATCAGTTTAGCGGACGCACGTGCGGCCTTAGAAATGGTCGTGGCTGCTCAACAATCCGCCCGGATCGGCCAACCCATTCCCATCCCATTTGATGAGGCAAACTTCTGATGAGCTCGAAGGTAAACATCGGCGTGATCAGTTATGCCCATCTGCACGCTCCAAGGTATACCGCGGCTATCGTTTCTCATCCTGAAGCCCGGCTTGCAGGCATAGCAGATTCAGGTGTGAACGCGGAGGTGGCCCGAGCAGAAGCGCAACGCTATAATGTGCCATACTTCCAAAACTTCGAGCAGCTGCTTGAACAGACACAACTGGAGGCAGTCTATGTCGGCACTGAACCGATTCGCCACCGTGAAGTCATTGCAGACGTTGCTGCCCGAAGGAAACACATCCTGTGCGACAAACCTATCGCCACAACGTTGGAGGATGCTGACGCCATCTTGAAGAGTGCACGTGATGCCGGAGTCAAACTAATGGTACCCTTCAACCCGCGCTTCCAGTTACCGTTAATCACGGTAAAGGAAGCGCTCGACAGCGGTGATCACGGAGAGTTGATTGCCATTTACGCGGTAAAATATGGTCGATTGCCGGTTAATGCGCCCGGTCCGCAGAATGCGGGATGGTTTCTAGAACCTGAGCAAGCCGGTGGCGGCGGTTTCATGGACATCGGTATCCACGCTATTGATGCTTTGCGCTGGCTCGCTAACGCGGAAGCGAGCAAGGTTTACGGGCAGATCGGCTCGATGATTCACACGACCTTGAACTGCGACGATCTTGGCACTATGACCGTAGAATTCGAGAACGGCGTTCTGGCTGTCCTGAGCGCGGGTTGGGCCAATCCTGGCGGCCATCCCACCTGGCTCGATGTGCGTTTCGAAATACTGACGACAAAGACGGTCTTTCTCATTAAAAGCCCATACCACGATTTTACTATTCAAAACCAACAGCGGACCGAGAGGCGCTACTGGTGGCGGCGCGATATCCATGGCTTGGTGGACGATTTCGTGCAGGCCATCCTACAGAATCGTGAGCCCGCTATCACCGGCGAAGATGCCCGCGCTGCATTGTCGATTGCGCTGGCGGCCTACGAATCAGCCCGTACAGGTCAAGTTGTCGAGATAGTCTCCTCCTAATTTGGATTCAGGTCGCGAATCCGAGTGGTTTGGGTTATTTAACCAACCGACGCAAACGCGCCTGAAGGAGTAAGCACGGGAGATACCCGGGTATAGAGAGACCATAAATGCGTATTGGCTTTATAGCAACGAGACTGTGTGGAACCGATGGGGTCACCCTGGAGGTGGAAAAGTGGGCGCGGGTGCTGAGGCAAATGGGTCACGAGGTGTTCTTCTGCGCCGGTGAGCTTTGTGACTACGCCAAAGACGGAACCCTGATCCCCAAACTACACTTCGGGGACCAGTCCATCCAGGCGCTCAGCCAGCGGGCGTTCGACAGCAAGGGTGAGGTGGACGGCGAACAGTTAGCCGACCAGATCTATGCCACGGCGGACGAGCTGCGCGCTCCTCTGCGCCACTTCATCCGGGAAAACAAACTGAACCTGATCATCGTCCAAAACGCCCTGACCATCCCAATGAATTTGCCTATGGGTGTCTGCCTGAGCGGCCTGATCGCCGAATTGGGGATCGCCACCATTGCCCACCACCACGACTTCTTTTGGGAACGGCAGCGCTACCAGACCAACAACATTCTGGACTTGCTGGATACCACCTTTCCGGCCAAACTCCCCTCGATCCAGCATATCACCTTGAATACCATTGCCCAGAAGCGGCTCAAAGCCCGGCGAAGCATCGACTCGATCGTCATCCCCAATGTGCACGATTTTGCCAACCCCCCGCAGGGAATCGACGATTACAACGCCGATTTCCGCGAGAATCTTGGGCTGGGAGCAGGGGACCTGTTCGTCATGCAAGCCACCCGGGTGCTCCAACGCAAGGGCATCGAGATGGCTATCGAGCTGGTGTGCCGCCTGGATTTGCCGCAGGCACGCCTGTTCATCACCCACCGGGCCGGCGATGAGGGCCTGGCATACTGGCATTGGTTGAAACGCGAAGCGCAGGTGATGGGGGTACAGGTGCAGTTGATTGATCACCTGATCGGAAACGAACGGGCCTCGATAAAGGGGCACAAAGTATACTCCCTGTGGGACGCCTACCCGCATGCCGATCTGGTCACCTATCCCAGCCTCTATGAAGGTTTTGGCAACGCGCTGTTGGAGACTGTCTATTTCAAGAAACTGACCGTCGTAAACCGCTATCCGGTCTACAATGCCGACATCCGGCCCTTAGGATTGGAGTTTATTGAATTGGACGGCTTTGTTGACGATAAAGAAGTAGAAGAGACTCGCCGTCTGTTGAAAGATCCTGATGCGGTGAAGGCCATGGTCGAGAAGAACTATGCCATCGCCCACGAGCACTTCTCGCTGCAGGTGTTGGAGCAGAAGCTGCAGGAGGTGCTGAGGAATTTCCGATGACCGGCCAGAAAGGAAAAAGAATTGGTTTTGTTTCAACCCGCCTGGCGGGAACAGACGGGGTGACTCTGGAAACGCACAAGTGGGAGCATATCCTCACCAAGTTGCGTCACGAATGCTTTTTCTTTGCAGGAGAGTCGGAATATCCGGCGGAGCGCAGTTATGTAATCGAGGAAGCGCACTTCGAACACCCTGAAATTCGAGCGATGACCGCCGATTTGTTCGATGATTACCGGCGCACCCCGGAGACCTCGGAGCGCATCCACCAGCTGCGGGTGCACCTGAAGAACCACCTGTACCAATTCGTCGAAGGGTTTGACCTGGAACTGCTGATCATCGAAAATGCGCTGGCCATCCCAATGAACATCCCGCTCGGTTTGGCCATCACCGAGTTCGACGCGGAGACCAATATGCCGATCATCGGTCACCATCACGATTTCGGGTGGGAGCGCTCGCGTTTTAAGGTCAGCGCCGCCTCCGACCTGCAGATGGGCGCTTTTCCACCGATCCTGCCTTCCTTTCTTCACGTGGTGATCAACTCATATGCCTCCCGCCAGCTTCCCCTGCGCACCGGCGCCAGCTCTACCCTGGTTCCGAATGTGATGGATTTCGACAACCCGCCGCCTGAACCGGATGGTTATGCAGACGATTTAAGAACGGAACTGGACATTGATCAGGACGCCTACTTGCTTTTACAGCCCACCCGCATTGTGCCGCGTAAGCGCATTGAGCTGGCAATTGAATTAGCCCGGCGATTAGATTTGGAGGTGGTGCTGCTCATCACCCACTCATCCGGCGATGAGGGCATGGATTATGAGATCTTCTTGCGCGACCACGCTGAGCTTTCCGGTGCCAGAGTGATCTTCGGCGCCGAGCGTTTCGCACATTCCCGCGGTCAAACACCGGACGGAAAGAAGATTTATTCCCTGGCCGACGCTTACCAACAGTCCGATCTGGTCACTTACCCTTCCACAATCGAGGGCTTTGGGAATGCCTTCCTGGAAACGCTCTACTACAAAAAACCGATCGTGATGAGCTCCTATGAGATCTA
>DATCIL010000296.1:0-14240 GCA_036507795.1 Anaerolineales bacterium
CAAAGAGCATCCCATCTTTGCGGCCCCGGCTGTCGGCTACCGTCGCCAGGAGGGGGCCAAAGGCGCCCGCTACTGAGCGAAGCGTTAGCGCCAGTGAGAGCGCCGCCAGGTCAACCCCCAGGCCTCGTCCGAACACCGCCAGATACGGGTATACCATACGGTGCATGGTGTTCTGCACCGTGCGCGTGGCGGTGAATTAAAGCACCTGGAACCGGAGGGGATGATAGAGAAACGCGGCGATGCGATCGTTGAGTTGGCGCGGCAACGTTAGAGGTCCTACTTCAGCATGGGCATCCTGAGGCCATGCTGCCTGGCCGCCTCGATTGCATCCTGGTAGCCAGCGTCAGCATGGCGGACGATCCCCAGACCCGGATCGGTGGTCAAGACACGTTCCAACCGGGCAGCCGCTGCAGGTGTACCGTCGGCGACAATTACCTGGCCGGCATGCTGGCTGAAGCCGATGCCTACGCCGCCGCCGTGATGGAAGGAAACCCAGGTAGCCCCGCCAACTGCGTTGATCAGGGCATTGAGGATTGCCCAGTCGCTGATGGCGTCAGATCCGTCCAGCATCCCTTCAGTTTCCCGGTTAGGAGAGGCAACTGAACCGGCATCCAGGTGATCTCGCCCGATGACGATCGGCGCTCGAACCACTCCCTTGGCAACGAGCTCGTTGAAGGCCAGCCCGGCAGCGGCGCGCTCGCCGTATCCCAGCCAGCAAATCCGAGCCGGCAGTCCCTGAAACGGCACTTTCTCCCGAGCCATCCTCAGCCAGCGGTGCAGATGTTCGTCCTCGGGGAAGAGCGCCATCACGGCTTCATCGGTGGCATAAATATCCTCTGGATCGCCGGATAAGGCCACCCAACGGAACGGTCCCTTGCCTTCACAAAACAGCGGGCGGATATAGGCCGGCACAAATCCAGGGTAGTCGAAGGCGTCTTTGACCCCATAGTCGAGAGCGCGCTGGCGCAAATTATTTCCATAATCAAAAACCTCAGCACCGCGCCGCCGGAACTCAAGCATCGCCTCTACGTGACGGGCCATCGAATGCATTGCCTGGCGAAAATATTCATCCGGATCGCGTTCACGCAGCGAGCTGGCTTCCTCCACACTTACGCCGGAAGGTATATACATCCAGGCATCATGGGCAGGGGTCTGGTCGGTTACCACGTCAGGCGTAACGCCTCGGATAACCAGCTCGCTATAAATATCGGCCGCATTGCCAACTAACCCAATCGATTTCGGAATCTCGTCCTCCAGGGCCTCTTCAACGATGGTCATGGCTTCTTCAAGCGTATCGACTACCACATCCACATAACCGATCTCCTTACGGCGTTGAGCCCGAGCAGGATCCACTTCTACAATTAAGCCGACCCCTCCGTTCATCGTGATTGCCAGGGGCTGAGCGCCCCCCATGCCTCCCAGGCCAGCGGTCAGCACAAACTTGCCACTTAATGAGGACCATTCCCGCTGCCGAGCCAGGGAACTCAGGGTCTCGTAGGTCCCCTGTAGAATCCCCTGCGTACCGATATAAATCCATGAACCAGCCGTCATCTGGCCAAACATCATCAATCCATTCGCTGCCAGCTCGTCGAAGTGTTCCTGGGTGGCCCAGTGAGGCACCAAATTTGAATTGGCAATCAGCACCCTGGGCGCATCTGGATGAGTCTTGAAAATCGCCACGGGCTTACCTGACTGGACCAACAGCGTTTCATCGTCCTTTAAACGAAGCAAGCTATCTAAAATAGCGTCGAAACATTCCCAATTCCGAGCCGCCCGGCCGCGCCCTCCATAAACAACCAGATCCTCCGGACGCTCGGCAACATCCGGATCAAGGTTGTTTTGGATCATACGATAAGCAGCCTCGGTAAGCCAGGACTTACAATGGAGCTGAGTGCCGCGCGGGGCACGAACCGTACGCGGTGCAGACATGGTCACCTCCTTGAGAATATGACGAAGCCCTTCCCGCCCAGATTATAAGCCTGAATTGGAAGAGTGGTAGATTGGAGGATTGGTACACAAGTAAACAGGTAAACAGGTAAATTAGTATACTGGTAAATCGGTAAATTGGAAGACTGGTAGATTGGTAGATCGGTAAAACGGCAGCTGCCGGCGCGAGGTAGAAAAAAGCGCCGGAAAGATTGTCCGGCGCAGGCAAGCGCAAGCACAGTTGAGATTAGGTGTAGCGAAAGACTAATGGCCAATATCGGGTTTTTTCTTACCCGATTTGGCAGCCAACTGCTCATCCACTGGAGCAGAGGTTATAGCAATGAAAAGGCCGTGCTCTTAGCTGGTTGGTCTTCCGTTCCCGTTGGATTGGAGCAGAGAACCAAATGTTGTCTCGTCCAGGCGAGCGACCAATTCAGCCTGAGCATCGCAGAATACCGGGCGCAAGGAGCAGCTCTCGCCGAACGTACAAGCGCCGCTATCGGCGACACATTCATTGAGCAGAATCGGCCCATCAATGGCCTCAACTACTTCCAACAGGCTGATCTCTTCGGGTAGGCGTGCCAGAGAAACGCCTCCACGGGCACCGCGCGAGGTTTGAAGTAAACCGGCCACAGACAATTGCGACACGATTTTCGCCAGAAAGGAAGGGGGAATGTGTTTTTCTTCCGCAATTTGGCTGGTAGCGGCTCTGCGATCAGGGCCCTTCTCGGCGAGGTACATAACTGCACGCATGGCGTAATCGGCTTGTCTTGTGATCTGCATAGAAAATCTCCGTTTTAGGTATTTACGATAGAATTTATTAGCGATATTTTAGACTGTCTTATGCCGAATTCCTAGTGACAGAGGTCATTACTAAAATATGACCTTTTACGTGTAAAATCATAGAAGCTATGGTAACATTGGCTCTAAATCCCCGAAATTGGGACCGGCAACCTGGCCTTCGGTGAGGGGAACTTTATCAAGTGTAATGAATCCGCGCAAAAAACGTTATATAGAACGAAGCTTTCACGGCCTGGTTTCGGCCGTTGTTTCATTTCCTTTCACAATTCATTCATTATTCAGAATCTATCGGAGGGTTCCTGAATGAAGCAAATTTGTGTAGTGGGCGTCGGTTATGTCGGTCTTGTTACCGCAGCTTGCTTTGCAGATCTCGGCAACCGGGTGGTTGCTCTTGACATCAATGAGGAGCGCATCGAGGGCCTGAAGCGCGGCGAAATGCCAATTTATGAACCAGGCTTAGAGGAATTGGTTGAGCGAAACGTGCGCGCCGGGCGATTATCCTTCACAACTTCTTATGCGGAAGGGCTCGACGGCACAGAGTTTGCATTCATTGCTGTGGGGACACCTTCCGGTGTGGATGGAGAAGCTGATTTACGCCATGTGGCTGCCTCCGCTAAATCCATCGCGAAAAATATGAAAGCGCCGATGGTAGTCATTAACAAATCAACCGTACCGGTTGGCACGGGTGACTGGGTCGCAGAAATCATTCAGAGTAACCAGCCCAAGCCGATTCCTTTCTCTGTCGTTTCTTGCCCTGAATTTCTCAGGGAAGGCTCTGCAATTGCCGATTTCATGCAGCCCCATCGAACTGTTTTGGGATCGCTGGATCCCGAAGCTGCGGAAAAAGTCGCGCAACTGCACCTGCAGCTGCGTGCTCCCATCGTAATCACCGATCTGCGCACGGCTGAGATGATCAAATATGCCTCGAATGCCTTTCTGGCTACCAAAATTTCCTTCATCAACGAGATTGCCAACATTTGTGAGGAACTCGGCGCGGATGTCAAGGAAGTAGCGGTTGGAATGGGATATGACAAACGCATTGGCATGCATTTTCTCGATGCCGGTTTAGGTTATGGCGGTTCTTGTTTTCCCAAGGATGTAAAGGCTTTAGCATTCATGGCTGCCGAGAAAGGACGCCACCCACAGCTGCTGAATGCTGTAATGGACATCAACAACGACCGGCGTCCAATGGCGATCAACCGGCTAAAAGAGATGATCGGGGACCTTAAGGGGAAGACCGTTGGCCTGCTTGGTCTGTCTTTCAAGCCCAACACAGACGATATGCGAGACGCCCCATCCATCGATCTCGCCAAATTTTTGGACGAACTGGGCGCTCATGTGCGCGCTTACGACCCGGTCGCCATGGAAGTCGCCCGCCCGCTTATGCCAAAAGTAGAAATGGCTCCAGATCCTTATGCCATGGCAGAGGGTTGCGATGCGATCATCGTCGTGACCGACTGGAATGAATTTAAGCACCTGGACATGGAGCGTATCCGGGATAGCATGAAAGAGGCCACCCTCATTGATGGTCGCAACATCTACGATCCGAATCAGATGGATAAGTCAGGGTTTAAGTATCGAGGAATTGGGCGTGGCTATAATGGCGTCCGCATCAACGGACAAGCCGAACACGAAATCATACATGGCGCATCCTCCCCATCCTCCGATCTGCGATTATGAAGGCTCGGATTACCAATCTTCCTTCTGGGAGAAGGGCGAACGCGCCTATGAGGACCGGGTAGAAGCAATCTCTCTGCGGAGGCTGCTTCCCAGGTCAGGGAATTTGCTCCTTGAAGTCGGTGCGGGCGCAGGCCGGAACACGCCCCGGTATGCCGGCTTCAAACGTGTAGTTCTGCTGGACTATGCACTCTCTCAGCTGCAGCAGGCCCGCGAACGCCTGGGAAACGAAGCGCGGTATATTTTTGTAGCTGCGAATGCTTACCGGCTGCCTTTTGTGCCCGGCCTTTTCGATGCAGTCACCATGATTCGCACCCTGCATCACATGGCCGAGGCGTCCCTGGCGATCGAACAGGTCCGCAAGGTCCTCCAACCGGAAGGGATTTTCATCCTTGAATACGCAAACAAGCAAAATATAAAAGCGATCCTGCGCTACCTGTTGGGCAGGCAGGATTGGAGCCCGTTCTCGCCGGAGCCGATTGAATTCGCCGAACTGAACTTTGATTTTCATCCCGTTGCGATCCGGCGTTGGCTGCGGGATAATGATTTTAAGGTTGAACGACAGCTGACCGTTTCACACTACCGCATGGGGGTGATAAAACGGATCATACCGCTTTCCTTGTTGGCAACAATGGACTCCATCGCTTCGTTCACCGGAGACTGGTGGCAGCTTTCGCCCAGCGTGTTCGTGCGGGCGCGGGCAGTGGGAAATAGCCCAATCGCTGAGGGCAGTTTTTTCTGCTGCCCGGCGTGTGGTCACCATCCTCTTAAGGAAGCGTCTAAACGGTTAGACTGCCCGTCTTGCTCTCGAGAATGGGTAATTCGGGACGGAATCTACGATTTTCGAGTCTGAGATCAGAGGTTACGTTCTCTCGACGACCCAATAATGTGATAAACCGAACCACTGCAAAGGTGTTCTTTCGAGCCCTTGCAGAATCGCCCGCAGAAATTTGCCAAGAGTGGGTCTGCGAGCGATGATGTTGTCATAGGCCCCAAAAATAATCCTGCACTCCACAACGTTCACGGGCAGACCCGCGAACAATCGCTTCAGCTCTTTTCGAGAATATACCCGGACATGGGGGGCCAGGCGATCCCGCAGCTGCTTCGGAAGATAATTAACCAGGGGAATATTGCCGAATCGGTAGCGACCCTTCCAAAGGATTCCATGGGTCTCAAAAGGGTAACCCCGGTTAGGCACGAAGATCACGATGCGTCCACCAGGCTTGGTTGTGCGGACCATTTCCATCACCGCACGCCGGTCATCTTGAACATGCTCCAATACCTCGTGACTCAGGATGACGTCAAATGAGCAGGAAGGAAAAGGAAGAAATTCGCTGGCGCTTCCCAGTACGTTCTCAGAAAGGAGCCGGGCTTCCCGGGCGCGCTCCAGGTCAAATTCCATGCCCAAAACTGTCCCACAATGCGGCTCCAAATTGTGGACATACATCCCCACTCCGCACCCGTTCTCCAACACCTTCCCCTGCAAGCGTTCCCCTACAGATGCCATGATCATTTCTAAACGTCGTTGCTGTCCTGCCCGCCAAATGTAGGATGGTTCGCCGCGCAGGGCAGCTTTTTCCAGGTCCCGGTTGTTCATGCGCACATCGGCCAAAAACTTCTCATCGCTCTCGAGAGGACAAAGCCCGCTATCATCGATTTCACCTCAGGGCAAGGTCCACTCACTTTTATATCCAAAACCCCGGCGGTTATCCACCAGTCTCACCCAATTGGGTAAAAAGACAAAAAACTGATTCTGAGCGACAATTTCCTGCAGTTCAGACACAAAGGGAAACTTCTTGACATAAATTTGCCAGGCGCGCTCCCATTCATCCCCAGATTGCACCAGATGAACCTGGCCCCGCATTTGCAGGCCGTGGATTTCTTCCCATCCGTCACATTCGGGCTGAATGGTAACCGCGGCGCGCCGGTCGCCAAGGACATCCTGGGTATGCTGGCTGTCCCGGTCGGAAAAGAAATACAAGCGCAATTTCTCGTCGGCGGCAAAGTACAGCGCTGCTCCATGGGGTTCGCCATCAGGACCGGATGTAGCCAGGGTTAGGGTGGTCAGATCCAGCACGTCAGAAAAAGGCAGATCAGCCACCCATACCCCTCCACTCTTGATACAGATCATTCTCAATTCCCAGCCTCGCCAGCACCCGACCAACCAGGTTGTCAACAACTTCGCTCAGGGAAGCGGGGTGGGGGTAGAAAGCGGGAACAGGCGGGAAAATCACTGCACCAGCTTCAACAGCCAGGTTCATCAGGCGGAGGTGACCACGGTGCAGCGGAGTCTCACGGACGACAAGGAGCAGGGGACGGCCTTCCTTCAGGTGCACGTCCGCTGCCCGGGAAATTAGATCCTCCGCATATGAGTTCGCAATCGCAGAGAGAGTCTTGATAGAACAAGGAATAACGGCCATGCCGCGGGTCTTGAAAGATCCGGAAGCGATGGCCGCACCGATATCCGCATGATTGTAAGCGGTATGCGCCAGCTCCAAAACGTCCTTCACTTTCCAGTCTGTCTCCTGGGCAATCGTCGCCCGCGCCGCGGGAGAAACCACCAGATGTGATTCAATTTTCAACAGGCGCAGCGCTTCCAAGAGGCGAATCCCCAAAATAACTCCGGAAGCGCCGCTGATGGCCACGACCAATCTGTTCGATTCCATGATCACTCCTTCTACGGGCGCTCGCCCCAATGAATGGCGACTGTGCCAAACATCAAGCGGAGAAAGCCGACGCCCTGGAACCCGGCCGCCACCATTCGGGCGGCAAGCTCCTCCGCGCCCAGAAATTTCTCGGTGCTTTCAGGCAGGTAAGCATAAGCCCCTCTTTCGCCGGTCAACAACTCTCCCAGAGTCGGGATGACGAAATGTAAGTGAAAATTGATAAGTGGAGAAAGGAAATTCCTGGACGGGCGGGTAGTATCCAGGCAGACGATTCTCCCTCCCGGCTTCATCACACGGTAGTGTTCCTGCAAAACCAGGGGGAGGTCGATTACGTTTCGAAGCAGGAAACCTGATACGACCGCGTCAAATGTTCCGGGTGGGAAGGAGAGCTGCAAAGCGTCCGCGGAAAGCCAATCCAGGCGCGTAGCCCCCGGTCTTGAACGACCGACCAGCATCATTTGCATGGTAAAGTCGGCGGCGACCGCCTGGCAACCAGGAAACTGCGCGGTTGCCTCCCGAGCTAAATCTCCGGTGCCAGCGCCGAGATCCAGCAGGCGACCCCCAGGCGGAAGCGCGGCGCGGCGGATAACTTCCTGGCGCCAGGCGATATCCTGGCCCGCCGTCATGACCCGGTTCATCAGGTCATAACGGTGGGCGATGCGCGAAAACAAGTCCTGGACATACTCGGCGCGTCGCCGCCCGGTCAAATTTGCCATATCATACCCCAGGGGCACCTCTCAGCAGAGTGGCGTCTTCTGCCTGAGCAACCCGCCGGCCCTCTGCCACATCCACCCTGGTGAGCAGATAACCGCCGACAATGAAGAAGAAAATGATGCTGAGGACCGCCGGACGGCTGCTGCCAAACTGGGTGGCGGCAAATGCGAAGATCAGAGGCCCGAGGATCGCAGAAAATTTCTCCATGATGCCAAAAAGACCGAAGAATTCACCGCTCTTCGAGGCCGGAGACATGTTTGAGAACAGGCTGCGGCTCAGCGCCTGGCTGCCGCCCTGCACCACCGCGACCATCCAGGCCAGAAACCAAAATTCGATCACCGAATTGAGGAAGAAGCCCCATATGGCAATCGCGGTGTACATAACCAGCGCCAAAAGAATGGCGCGCTTTGTATCAATCCTGTCAGCCAAGCCTGAGAACAACCGGGATCCCAAAAGAATAGCCAGGATCAGGCCAAGCAGCTGAATCCCGACGATAAGTGCGATGATCAGCCCCAGGCTGCTCTGGCGCAGCGGGGGCAAGATTTCCACTTGCGCCACGGCCATAACCGTCCCCCGACTCTGTGCGTTCTTTTCGCCCGTGTTTACCAGGGAAAGCCTATGTTCACCTGGGGTATCCGCCGCAAATCCCCGGCTTACACCATATCTGACGGTAGCGTTGTAGGCGTCAATCATCACCGGCTGGCCGGTATCATCATCAATCAACGGTTCGTCATCTATCAGCACCCTCCAGATGCCGCGATCCGGACCTGTGCTGTACACAATTTCAACTCTCTGGCCAACATATTCGATCTCGAAGCGTGCTCCTGGATCAGAGGTGACGCGGTAATCGGCTCCAGAATCCATGCCAAGTTCGTCTGCAGACACTGCAATGGTTTCCCATAGCCCGGTATACGCTATACCGTCATTGGTAGACAGATAGATTCCCTCTCCGACGGCAGTTGCCGTACTTTCAAAGGGGGCCGGGGGCATTCCGGTCATCTCGCTGGAAAGAAGCCTGGCTCCCAATATACCTCCGAGGGGCAGCGCGATGAGATTAAACAACACGAAAGCCAGGAAAAATGGCCGGCGCTTTTCATGGCGGCTGGGGAGACGCCCGAATATGAGGCTATAGGGAATACCGACGAACTGCACAAGTAAGAGAGCCAAAACGAGCTCAATGCTGCCGAAGCCCAGTTCAGCGCCATAGATGGCTGCAACGCCAATAATGGTTCCAATGCCGTCAATGTAGATCAAAAAGGCGATTAAGTACTTGAATAGCTCACGGTACTGGCTGATGTCTTGCACGGTCTCCGACAAGCGCTTAATACTGACCGAGATCGCATTCTGACGCGGCGCCAACTGGACTGTGGCAGCGGGAGGCTCGGGTACGCGCAAGAAGAGAGGGATGGAGAAAACTGCCCACCAGACAGCCACGCTCAGAAAGGAGAGCCGCGGGCCAAGGGTTCCGGGGAGAAACTGGATCATGGCAATATTGATCGCCAGCAGTAAGCCACCGCCCAAATAACCAAAGGCATAGCCACGGGTGGAAACGCTATCCCGATCCTGTTCGCTGGCTATATGGGGCAGCAGAGCGTCGTAAAAAACATTGGCAGCCGTAAAACCAATCCGCCCGAAAATAAAGAGGACGGAAGCGAGCAGCCAATCCCCGGTATCCACAAGCACCAAAAGCCCGGTCGCAACGACCCCCAGGCCAAAAAACACCGAAAGGAAGCGCTTTTTCCCGCGCATGACATCCGAGATCGTGCCCAGGATGGGAGAAATGATCGCAACAATGAACAGCGAGACACTCAGGCCGGTGCTCCAATAGGCTGTGGCTATTGCTGCGCTGGGCAGCGTCGCGCCGGCGACCTGGCTGTAATAAATCGGCAGCACCGCCGCTAATATTGTGGTGGCAAAGGCAGAATTAGCCCAATCGTACATGGTCCAGGCGCGAATACGTCGCTGGTATTCCGCTTCGCCAATCTCACCGTAGCCAGTTATTGCTTGCGTTGTCATGCATGTCTCCTTGAATAAATGGCCGGTCTTCAACGGGAACTGATCAGGTGAGGTTAAATCATTCTCCTGCAAATGGAAGAGTTCCATTATAGTATAATAATGTCGGAATGATAGGGTCAGCGTACCCTTGCGGACAGAGACTTTATTTTTTCATTAGTGCCTGCCAGCGTACGCTCAGCCTGATCAGAACTGCACTTATCTTAAATTATTTGTTGCTTGCTGGCTTGAATCCTCCCCCGAGCCAAAGGCTACCTTATTTCCATGGGATGGCTCGAAAACACGGGGAACTTGTTCTTCCTACCGCAAAGTTGCAATTATACTGATTTAATTATTTCAGTGTACAAGCGAAAAGATTGACGGCCGGAGAGAAAGGTTTCTCGTGCGGGCGGGTTCAAGATGAGCGCAGGCAAACTGTGCTCTTTTATATTTAATTCTTCAGGAGTTATGATGAGTTTCGATTTTACCGCCCGTTTAATTGGCATGGTAGTATTCGCCATTGTAGGTGTATATATTGGAGCCTACCTGGGCAACCTGGCTGATACTGGACAAACAGAGCTTTTTGCCGCGGTAATTGGACTGGTTGGAGCGCTGACCGGCCTGATTTTGACCCCCTACGTCACTACCCGCCCGGCTCGAACCATTCGCTCCGTTCTCGCCCAGGTATCTCCGCAAACATTGGTCGCCGGATTGGTGGGGCTAATTGTCGGCCTGCTGATCGCCGCTCTACTGGCCTTCCCACTGTCCTTACTTCCTCCTCCGTTTGGAGACTTGCTTCCCTTTGTTGGCGTTATCGTGTTTGGCTACTTTGGCGTGTCCGTCTTTGTAATGCGCCAGAGCGACATTTTCTCTGTAATGCGGGTCAATATTCCCGTCGGGGAAGAAAAATCAACTCAAGAGCAGGCGACCAATCGCACAATTTTACTCGATACCAGCGTGATCATCGATGGTCGGATTGGAGACATCGCTCGAACAGGCTTCCTGGTCGGCACCCTGCTCATCCCACGCTTCGTGCTTAATGAGCTGCAGTACATTGCCGATTCGGCGGATAGCTTGCGCCGGCAGCGCGGGCGCCGCGGCATGGAAGTTTTGTCGGAGCTACAGAAAGAATCGAGCATCCCCGTCCGCATCAGCGATATTGATGTAGAAGGTGTGAAAGAGGTAGATGATAAACTGGTGATCCTGGCGCGGCAGCTGCGCTGCCCGGTATTAACCAACGATTACAATTTAAACCGCGTCGCCGAGCTCCAGGGCGTGCCCGTGCTCAACGTCAATGAACTGGCCAATGCCGTAAAATCCGTGCTTTTACCCGGCGAACCGATCACCGTGAGCGTCATTCAGGAGGGCAAAGAAAGCGGGCAGGGCGTGGGCTACCTGGACGATGGAACCATGGTCGTTATCGAAGACGGACGTGCGTATCTTAATCAGGAAGTTACCGCAATGGTAACCAAAGTATTGCAGACTGCCGCCGGGCGCATGATCTTCGCCCGCATGGGAGACCAAGCGAGTTGAATTTTAAGGAATAAGTCATGGCTTTACGTGTTTATAACACGCTGACACGCAGGAAAGAAGAATTTGAGACACTGAAACCCGGTCAGGTCGATCTGTACGTGTGCGGTCCGACGGTCTACGATAAAGCGCATGTTGGGCACGCCATGTCGACCATAGTCTTTGATGTCATTCGCCGCTACCTGGAATATCGGGGCTATCGGGTCCGTCACGTGATGAACTACACCGACGTGGATGACAAGATCATCCAGCGCGCTAATCAGGAGGGAGAAGACCCCTTAGCGCTGGCCCAACGCTATATCCAGGAATACGACGGGCATATTGCAGATCTCAACGTTCTGCCGGCATCCGTCTATCCGCGCGCCACCGACGAAATTGACAATATCATCTCGATGATCAATGGATTGATTGAAAAAGGATACGCCTATGAGGCGGAGGGCAACGTATATTTTAGCGTCGAGAGCGACGAAGATTACGGGAGACTATCCGGGCGCAAACTGGAGGATATGCAAGCGGGTGCCAGAGTAGAGGTGGATGAGCGCAAACGGAACCCGCTGGACTTCGCCTTATGGAAGGCATCCAAGCCGGGTGAGCCTGTCTGGGCCAGTCCCTGGGGTCCCGGGCGACCAGGCTGGCACATCGAGTGCTCGGCAATGAATTTGCATCATTTAGGCGAACAGATCGATATTCATGGCGGAGGTAACGATCTGATCTTTCCTCACCACGAAAACGAGATCGCGCAGACCGAGAGCCTGACGGGTAAATCTTTTGCCCGCTACTGGTTGCACAACGGCATGTTGCAGCTATCCGGTGAGAAGATGTCCAAATCGCTCGGCAACCTGGTCACCGTCGAAGAGTTTCTTGCCGATCACGAGCCGGATGTACTGCGCATGATGGTGCTTAACGCGAACTATCGCAATCCGCTGACGTTCAATGGCGAGGTTATCGAACAAGCCGAACGCTCCCTGGAACGCCTGCGCACGGCGCTTAGACCGGCATATTTAACCGCCGACCAGACATCCCAGCAAACATCTGAGGATATCGGAAAAGCATTGCAGGATCAGGTTTACGCCACTCGCCAGGCTTTCCTGGTCTCGATGGACGATGATTTCAATACGGCAGGGGCCCTTGGGCATTTGTTCGATCTGGTCAGGGCGATCAATCAGGCTCGAGACGCGGGCGCCGATCAAGATACTCTCCAACCGGCCCAGGTTCTTTTATTGGAGTTGAGCGGCGTACTCGGTTTACAACTAGAAAAACCAAAAAAAGAGACCGGCGAAATCGCGCCGTTCGTGGAGCTTCTTTTGGAAATCCGCCAAGAACTGCGTAAGCAGAAGCTGTGGTCGCTTTCCGACATGATCCGGGACCGGCTGGCCGAGTTGGGCATCACGCTGGAAGATACGAAAGAGGGCACCATCTGGCGATGGAAATGAATGAAAGAATGGATTACCGGACGAAATCCGGTTTATGAAACTCTGCAGGCTGGAAGGCGGCAGTTCTTCCGCCTTCAGATAGCCGAGGGCGTAGCTGAAAAAGGCCGTCTGGATGAAATTTTAACACTGAGCCGCATGGCGAATATCCCGGTTGAGCGGGTGCCCCGCAAGCAGCTGGAATCATTGGACGCCGGCCATCAGGGCGTGGCCCTGCAGGTCAGCGGTTATCGGTACTGCGACTTGATCGATATCTTAGAGGGAGCCAGCCGGCATCAGGAGCCGCCGCTTGTTCTCATTCTCGACACCCTCCAGGATCCGCAAAATTTGGGCACACTGCTGCGCACTGCCGAAATCGTCGGTGTGCATGGGGTATTGCTGCCGTACCGCCGGACGGCGACGGTTACTCCAGCGGTGGTAAGCGCCTCTTCAGGCGCCAGCGAGCATTTGCTGATCAACCAAACCAATCTCGCTCAAGCTATCGAAGTGTTGAAAGAAGAAGGCATCTGGGTAATCGGGCTGGACAGTGGTTCTGAAGCACAGGTGCCGGATAAGGTACGGTTGGACGGCGCTTTAGCCCTGGTCGTCGGCAATGAAGGGGAAGGGATGCGCAGGTTGGTGCGTGAATCCTGCGACCTGCTTATGCGGTTGCCGATGCGCGGAGAAATCGATTCATTGAACGCGGCCGTGGCCGGATCAGTCGCCCTGTATCTGGCATGGCAGGCGCGAAATTTTGCCGGCCGCCTCGGCTAGCCATCTCGGCTAGCGAGCTATTGACGACCGGCCAGATTCCTGATAGACTCCACCCCCGTTACGGGAGATTCCGAGAGGTTTTCCTCAGCCTAAATCCTAAACCGGGCTGATTCATACCCCCTCTGCCGGAAGGCGGTCGAATCAGCAGGAAAATAGCCAGGGGTTTTATATAACCTTGTCGTCAACAAGCCCCTCTGGTATAATGCCTATCGCCTTGGAACAGGCACTTTAACATTTTGCCGACGTAGCTCAATCGGCAGAGCAACCGCTTTGTAAGTGGTAGGTTATGGGTTCGATTCCCATCGTCGGCTTTGGGCGGTTACCCAAGTGGCCAAAGGGGACTGACTGTAAATCAGTTGGCAGAAGCCTTCGGAGGTTCGAATCCTTCACCGCCCACACTGCCAGTCGAGTAGTCAATTAGGCGATTAGGCATTAGTTTATTCAAGATCGAGGACTAATAGACTGAGTGACTAATTGACTAAACGCCCTCATAGCTCAGACGGTAGAGCGCGTTCTTGGTAAGAACGAGGTCATGGGTTCAAGTCCCATTGAGGGCTCTCGTTGCTGAAAATTATTTACTGCAATACTCTTTTTCGTTAAAAAGGAGAAGGCATTTTATGGCGAAGCGAAAATTTGAGCGGACGAAGCCGCATATGAACGTGGGGACGATGGGGCACATCGATCATGGGAAGACGACGTTGACGGCGGCGATCACGAAGTACAGTGCGATGCAAGGGTACGGGGAATTCCG
>DATCIL010000297.1:0-1225 GCA_036507795.1 Anaerolineales bacterium
CTTGTTTTTAAATTCCGGCGCGAGATTGTCCATCATATCGGTGAGGACCATGCCCGGAGCGACCACGTTCACGTTGACGTTGAACGCCCCCAGGTCCCGGGCCAAAGATTTAGACATGGCGATTTCCCCGCCCTTGGAGGCGGAGTAATTGGCTTGGGCGAATTTTCCACGCAATCCATTAATAGATGAGACGTTGACGATCTTGCCATACTTTTGATCTTTGAAAACCACCGCAGCGGCCTTGTTATAGTTGAAATAGCCCTTGAGATTGACCCCGATGACCGTATCCCACTGCTCCTCGGTCATCTTCCAGATCACTCCGTCCCAGGTGATTCCCGCGTTGCAGACAAGGATATCCAGGCGGCCAAACTGTTCCTGTACTTGCTGGACCATCTTGATGGCGTCGTTGTAACTGGAGACATCGGCTTTGACGGCCAAACCTTTTGACCCCAGCTTCTCGATCTCCGCCACCACTTGCTTGGCTTCGGTGTCGTGGCGCCGATAGTTCACGGCTACATTCACACCTTCACGACCCAACTCGATGGCGATGGCGGCGCCGATGCCCAAACTACCCCCGGTGACAATTGCTCCTTTTCCTTTGAGTCCCAGATTCACGGGTACGCCTCCCTTTCTTGGTTAAAAAATTTTTTGTCCTATTCGTCCTTCCATTTGGGCGGCCGCTTTTCCAGGAAGGCCTGGATGCCCTCAACCGCGTCCGCCGTAGACATTAAACGATCCAGGTAAAGCCGCTCCACTTCCTGGATATGCTGACGGAAGTGCTTGGCCAGGCTCAACTGTGTCGCCTGGTTGGCCAACCGCAGGGCCACCGCGCTCTTGGGGAGGACCTGCTTCTCGACGAACGCCTGCACGGCCTCGTCGAGTTTGCCAGCTGCGGCCACCTCGTTGACCAGTCCCAGGCGTCTGAGTTCGGTTGCCGCGAATTTTTCGCCGGTGAGAGTCATCTGCGCGGCCAGGGCGAATCCTACCTTATACGGTAGAAGGATGCTGGCCGCAGGCGGAAAGACACCGAGCTGAATTTCCGGCACGCCCAGCGCGGCCCCTTCTTCACAGAACAAAAGCGGGCACGCCAACGCCAACTCGAACGCCCCACCGAGGCAAACTCCGCGCACTTTGGCCAACGCAGGCACTGGGCATTCCAGGAGCGCGCCGATCAATTGATGGAACCTGGGCAGCATCGCACCGACTTTGTCGGCGGTATGTTCTT
>DATCIL010000298.1:0-1639 GCA_036507795.1 Anaerolineales bacterium
CTTTCTTCAGCATCACTGGGTCTGATTTCATGGAAATGTTTGTCGGAGTAGGCGCCTCTCGTGTACGGGATATGTTTGAAGGTGCCAAAAAAGCCGCACCGAGCATAATTTTTATCGACGAGCTCGACTCGATTGGTCGCACCCGCGGCGCTGGCGTCGGTGGCGGGCACGATGAACGCGAGCAGACCCTGAACCAGCTGCTTTCTGAATTAGATGGCTTCGAACCCAACGAAAACGTTATCGTGATGGCCGCCACGAACCGACCGGATATACTGGATCCAGCATTGTTGAGACCTGGCAGATTTGACCGCCGCATCACTGTTGATCTTCCAACCATGAAGGATCGGGAGGAGACCCTGAAGATTCATGCCCGAAACAAGCCTCTGGCTCAGGACGTCGATCTGGCAAAAATTGCCCGAGGTACGCCGGGCTTCAGCGGAGCGGACCTGGAAAATATGCTAAACGAAGCAGCTTTACTCGCCGCCAGAAAGGGCAAAGATGCAATCGAACATGAGGATGTCGATCAGGCGCGCGATAAAGTATTGATGGGGCTGGAGCGAGAAAGCCTGGCCCTTACCGAGGAAGAAGTTCGTATGTTGGCTTATCATGAAGCTGGACATGCGGTGGTGGCAGCTGCCCTGCCCAACGCAGATCCAATTCACAAGGTAACCATCGTCCCTCGCGGCCAGGCGCTGGGCGTTACACAGCAACTTCCGGAACGAGATCGTTTTATCTATCCGCGTGAATACATGCTCGACCGCCTGGCAGTCATGATGGGCGGCCGGGCCTCAGAAAAGCTGTATCTGGACACGATGACGAGCGGGGCGGAGAACGACCTCAAACAGGCCACACGCCTGGCGCGCAAGATGGTGGTGGATTGGGGGATGAGCGAGCGCCTCGGTCACCAGGCGCTTGGCGGCGATTCAGATCAGGTATTCCTGGGAGAAGAAATCGCAAAACGACGTGAATATAGCGAGTGGACTGCCCAAATTGTTGATGAGGAAGTCAAATCTGTTCTTGATCAGGCATTCCGGCGGTCGATGGATACCCTGGAAGAGAACAGGGATGGATTGGAAAAACTGGTCACGGTGCTCCGTGAAAAAGAAGAAGTGCCTGGAGATGAGGTATTAGAGATCCTTGGATTGGGGAGAAAAGAAAAAATAAAAGCCGGGAGCGACGGGCATTATTAATTCCCGGAGCGAAGCCGAGCGAAGCCGTTCTCCGGTTGTTAGCCGATGGCCAATTGTATGAGAACTACAACGACAAAACTTACGACGATATCAGTTGCCAGGGCCCGCCGGCCGTATCGCCCCTTGCCATAGGGTAGACTAACCGTAATGCCGAAGGCCAAAACCTGCGAACCTAAATTCCAACCCATGAGCAAAAAGCTTACGATGCCGGCCCGGACAAACATTCGCGACCAGATCTGATCGACCAATTCCCGCCGGTATTCTTCATCCTTATAAGCAAATATACGCTCGCTAATAAACCAAACATAGGTCACCAAAACAAGACCAAGCATATAGATCAATCCCTGCGGATCAGCTGGCAGGAAGATTTCACCGGCCTGGTTCCGGATCCATAGAGTAACGGCCACGATGGATAGATAATGAATCACCTGGTCAGTAAGGTACGGAAT
>DATCIL010000299.1:0-3092 GCA_036507795.1 Anaerolineales bacterium
TCAAGACGGAGGCATAATTCATTCTATAACCAAAGTCTCTAAGACACATCCACCGGTCAGGGGATATTTTGCTACACCAGTTGGGGGAGATTAAAATAGATTGAGCTCAGGTGGCCCACCTTCAGCGGTGATTTGCTGGGGCGATTGAAATGGCTCGGGAAGGTCAGCTGATAGGGAAGCGGCCGGCAGACCGGCTTGCAGAACGGGCTCAGCTTTCTCAATCAGATCGGTGAGCCGCTCCATGCTACTGGACACCAATGCCAGAGGCGGTTCATCCATTGCCCTTATGGCCTCCCACACGCGTTCTTGCCGCTCTTTGAGGTCTGAAACCTGGGCCGCAGCCCCTGAAACCGCCCGGCGGCTGACCAGGCGGCTCCACAGGATTTGGCATACGACTGATAAAGGTGGCGCAACGATGATGCCGACAAGGCCAAAAGCGTCTGCCAGGGCAATGAGCAGAACTACGGTCAGAATGGGATTGTCCCATCTGCGCTTGAAAAGCCGTGGCTTGACCCATACTCCCAAGGCAATCAAGACGACAAGCGCATAGAGAGCCGTAACCAGGCCAAGCTGCACACTGGTCAACAGCCCTACCAGAAGCACTGGAATGACCGCCAAGACAATCCCAACCATAGGTATCAAGCATGCCAGCGCGCCAGCCAGCGCCAAGAGAGCTGGGAATGGGGACCCGAGCAGCCAGTAACCAAGGCCTAATAGCAGCCCGGCCAGGAGACTTTGGATTACCTCGCCGCGAATGTAAGCGCCGATGTCAGGCTCGACTGTCCGCCAGACGTCACGCGCCTGTTTGCGCTGGCCAGATGGAAGCAGCGAGAGCCAGAGTCGTTCAAAATGAATTTGATTAGTGCTCCAATAGATGCTCAAGAACAGAATGATGAGTCCACCGCCGACGACGCCACCAATGCCCTGCGTGAAGCCGAGTATGGCCGGCAGCACGAGCTGCCCCTGGTCGCCGGTAACTGCTTCGAAGAGCTTACTCGGCGGTGGCAGCCGCGCAACCAGCGCCTGTTGGAACGAGCTGCCCTCCAACCATATCGGCAGCCTCCACTCATCCTGCACCGACACAGTCTGGGCCAACTGCCGAATATCATGGATAGCGCTCTCACCGGTCAGGAAGAGGAAGAAGCCGAAACCTCCCAGTGCCACCAGGTAGAGTAATATCCAGGCCACTCGCACCAACAAGCCTCGCCCAACCAGGCGGTTAACCAATGGGCGCAGCGCTGCCGCAAGCGTTAGCGAGATCAACACGTAAACAACGACAATGCGGAACTGCCACAGCACCACCAGCGCCAGCAACGTGGTCATAACCGCCATACCGAACCCTACCAGTTGCTTCGTCATGGTGCACCTGAAGTATTGACCTGGGCCAGCAGAGAATCAAGGTCGGTTGTAATGGCCTCAATCTCATCCATCACCTGATCGGTTTGCTTGACCCACCGGTCCGAGCCCCCTTTGTTGAGCCGCGCCTGCTTGCGCAGGTCTTGGGCCAGGTCCTGCGCTTCATAGCGCAGCCGGCTGGCGTAATCGCGGCCAGCCGAGACTTCAGGCTCCATCGCTCCTGGATGAAAGACGAAGCGATCGAGTAAGAGTTGAATAATGGCCGCTATGGGAATTGCCATCAGCGCGCCAGCAATGCCGAACAGAGAGCTAAAGGCAAAAATCGCCAGCAGGGAGACGAACGGATTGACCCCTACCGCCTTCCGCATGACGCGCGGCACCAGCACGCTGTTTTCTATCTGCTGAATCACAAGCGTGGCGACGATCACCCAGACCAACTTGGAAGGCGCGATGGATAAGGCAATTACCGCTGCAGGAATGGCGCCAAGCAGCGGCCCAATCATCGGTACGGCTTCCATCACCCCTGCTACGAGCGCCAGCACCAGGGCATTGGGCAAGCCGATGAGCAGATAGGCAACCAGCGCCATGATGCCGATGACCAGGCAAAGCACGCCTTGTCCGGCAATGTAGAAACCAACCTTGGTTTCCATGGCCGAAATCAGTTCGCTAATGCTCTCGCGCTGGCCCCTTGGAACCAGCAGCAACAATGACTGAATGGTTCGCGGCCCATCGAGCGTCCAGTGAAAGGCCAATAGCAGAATAGCTGTGGCTATAAGGATGACCTTAGCCGCTGATGCCACGTAACCCAACGCTTGCCCTGCAGAAGCCAGCATCTGCTCTCCTGTTTGCTGTATCGGCTCCAGGCCTGGCAGTGTCGCTGGGAGGAACTCACTTAAGCGCACAATCAATTGATTGGGATAATTAACCATCCACTCACGCAGGCTTTGGTAATAGCCCGGCACTGCGGCAGCAATCGTTGTACCTTGCTCGACAATCAACGGGAATAACAATAGCACGAAGCTGATGAGCAGGGCCAGCAGCAGCAGGTAGACAAGAATGACCCCCGCCATCCGGGGCACCCCGCGCGAATACAGCCAGGCTACGACTGGCCTGATCACTGTGCCGATAACAATGGCGATAAACAAGATGAAAACGACCTGGCTAAAGCGATAGAGAAGCCAGAAGCTGAAGGCGACAGAAACGAGGACGAGAGTCGCCCACATGACGCGCCGAAATGTCCATCGATACGGTTGTGAAGGTGCTTGGAGCGCCATGCTTTCCCTGAATTGCTAATAGCCGCCCGGACAACCGTCCGGGCGGCTATATTGACCTAACGGCCCAGCAAGATGAAGACGCCGGCCGCGATGGCGAGGATCGCCAAAATCACGCCCAGGCCACCGAGAGCAGGGATAAATGCCGCCAGGCCTGAGACGATGAGCCAGATGGCCAGTAACAGCATACCTATATTCCTGGTGATTTTCATAGATGTAACCCTTTCCTTTTTCTAAGCGCCACCTCACCTGTTCATGATCTCACGATACGATACATACAATACATACAGTATCGGATAGCCGGTCTGCGGAAGCCAGATCACCACACACCGGTCTTGGGTTGTACATCTGCGCACAGAGGGACTCCTTTCTAAGCAAGAGCCTTGATAGTAGACTACTCGCTCCAGCTGACACACGCCAGGCAGACCCACCACTGTCAGTCTCCTCGGAAACATCGATGAGAGA
>DATCIL010000300.1:0-3560 GCA_036507795.1 Anaerolineales bacterium
TCCAAGGGGCCATTTTCAGGTTCCGCTGGCCCTTCCGGCTGCTGTGCTTCTTCATTTTGCTCTTCAGGTTTTTCTGATTCTTCTGGCATAGTATCCAACCTCCTAAAACTTCACTAAAGGATCGAACTTTCCCCAATTTTGATCTTGAAGTCTGACACCGCAGATGAACACCGATAAATACAGCGATAAGCCGTAAGCCATAAGCGTTAAGGAACGCTAAGAAGCGCCTCTGCAATCAGCCAGTGCTTCTCGCTTCCTGCTTCTTGCTTATGGCTATATGCTGACGGCTGATGGCTGAAGCCTTATGGCAGGATCAGGCGCAGCGAATAGCCAGCCATCACCGTCCAAAATAGTGCCGCGAAGGCCCGCTCTCCTATCCGTCTGTTGAGGCGCCAGCCAACGAATGCAGCCAGCGGCATGAGGGGAATTGCCCACAGCATCACCGTCCACGACTGTTCATCCAGTAGGGAGCCATTGGCAAACACGGCAGTTTTCATCAGATCGCCCGCCAGCGAGACGGCGGAAGCGGCGCCCACGTAGTGCAGCCGATCCAGGGAAAGTCTGCGCAGGGATAAGCCCTTCAGCGGGCCGGAGGTGCCCGAGAAACCCGAAGTGGCCCCGGCGAAGAAGGCTGCCAGCATGGCGGCGCCCCGCCCTAAGCCGTCGAACTTCACCTGCTCCAGCAGGAAAGCGGAACTGAGGCTGGCGATGATGGCGATGTGCACAATGTGCTCCGGGGCAGCCAACAGCAGCCTGGCGCCCAGGATCGAGCCAGCGACGAGGAGCACCAGGACTTCCAGGATGGCCTTGAGCGGCACCGTGCGGCGGTAGACGGCGAGCTTGGCGAGGTTGTTTCCGGTCAGGAGCAGGGCTGAGAGGGCGATACCCTGCTTGGCCCCCAACAACAGGCTCAGCGCGGGCACTAGGATCAGAGATCCGCCCATCCCGGCCGAGGCGGAAAGCGTGAAGGACAGACCCGCAAACAGGAGAACGAGCACAGCAATCTCTCCCACATTAATAAAGGAAACCGCCGGCCTCTTGCCAGCGCTTCGTTGGTAGCAAAGACCCACCTCCTCTGCCATTTGAACGGTGCCAAGAAGGATAAATATCTGCAACTCTGAGAAGCGATTAAAATTATAGTAAGTTCAGCGGAGAAGTCAAATTAATGAAATCTGGCACTAACCCACCTTCCAGTCAGTTAACTTATTCTGGCAAGGCTGTCCATTGGCCAGGCAAATCAAGCGCTCTTTAGGCAAATAAATTACCGTCGAAATCGTCACCGATTGAGGGTCCACCTCCGGATGGCGGCAAATTGCATCCATAGGGGTGCCATGACTGGACATGAGCTGCTGCGCCCAGGGCAGGTCAACTTTTCCCCCGTTAGATGCCAGACCATCGTAAATCCTTTGGTATCTGCCTTGCGTGTTCCCACGCAGCTCTCCTTTGCTGTGATCAATCCATTCATGACGCAGCCCGGAGGTCACGTAATGGTTCGTACTGACCACAAAGCCATTATCCGGCCGGACGATACCCTGGCTGCCATGACCGGCCTCGAAAACCGCCATTTCTCCCCAGGCGTCCAGCAGCACGATTGTCCCGTCGCCGATGTGCGGGACCTGCCTTAAAAAATCCACGGCGCAAGGGACGTTGTTGTAGCGTTCAAGGACTTCCATCATGGCGGAATAGCGAGCCAGACCGGGCCCCATATTCTTCGAGGAGACATGGGTATCGGCTACAGCCAGTCCGGTTTCGTTCATTCCTGAACTGAAGACGCCTGGGCTGCCGGCGCTGGTTACGCAAGTGTAGCCATATCCTTCGGATGGCCTCACCTGGGCCAGACACTGCAGATTCAGGTGATCAAGACGATAGTCCCGGTTTTTTACCAGCATAGGTTCACCGGATCGCGTGATCGAATCACCGGCCGCCCACACCGTACAGCCCTGGCTGGCTGTTGGGACAAAGGCGCGGTCAGCCAGATAGGAAGCCAGCGTATAGCGGAAGAAAGGCTCCCATTCAAAATCCAACGTTTCCGCCATTCCCTGGAGCAACTTAACGGTTGGGCGGTTGATTTCCCACCACAATCCAGCCATCTCCGCCAGAAAGGGCTGCAGGTCTAAGGGAAGTTTCGCCAGCGAGTCCAGCCGGTTTTTCAGTCCGGCCAGGATATGCGCTCTGAGATGGCGCACCTGGCCGCCATGCTGCCGGCCCAGGCTGTAATGGTCTCCAGCGAGTTCAAGTTTTTGGATCAAATCAATGGTCACAGGGATGACTCATAAGGATGACTCACAGATTCCTCGACTGTGCTCTGTGTTGGTACTCCAGCTGGCGCCAGCGGATAGTCATCATAAATCCAGCAAGCCACTTTCTGATCCCCCACCTGGAAGAAGGGAGGGTATTGCTGCTCGCAGATCTTCCCCACCTTGGCAAAACAGCGCGGGTGAAAGGGACAGCCGGCAGGTGGGTCGATCGGGCTGGGGACATTTCCCGGCAGGATGATCCGTTCTCGCCTGACCTCCT
This sequence comes from Anaerolineales bacterium, assembly GCA_036507795.1. GTDB lineage: Bacteria > Chloroflexota > Anaerolineae > Anaerolineales > UBA4823 > DASQQR01. Next base: position 2,518 of record DATCIL010000300.1, read on the forward strand.
TGCGCACGCGCGGAATAGCGGCCAGCAGCGCCTGGGTGTACGGATGGCGCGGCTCCTCAAAGAGCCTGTGGGTTGGTCCTTCTTCCGCGACGTGGCCAAGGTACATTACCGCCACGCGATCGCTGAAATAATAAATCACGCTCAAGTCGTGAGCGATGAGCAGGAAGGTGAGCTGATATTCACTCTGGAGCTCCTCCAGCAAATTGATCACCTGGGCCTGGATCGAGACATCCAGGGAAGATACTGGTTCGTCCGCAACAATGAAGCGGGGCCGCATAGCCAATGCCCGAGCGATGCCAATCCGCTGCCGCTGACCTCCCGAAAATTGGTGAGGGTAAGAGTCGATATGTCTTTCGCTCAAGCCCACCCGGCGAATCAATCCGATAATTTCCTCTTCCCTCTCCAGTGGGTCAGTCAACCCTCGCTGGCGCAGCGGCGTTCCAATGATCTCGCGCACGGTTTTCCGAGGGTTCAGGGAAGAATAAGGGTTTTGGAAAATGATTTGAGCCACCTGGTGAAATTTCACGGTCTCAGGATCACCGCCATCTCTAGGTGTCAAGAGCAGGTTATCGTCTTGCACAGGATTACCTTGAAAGTAAAGTCTGCCCTCGGTCGGTTCGTGGAGCCGGGTCAACACGCGTCCCAAAGTGGTCTTCCCACAGCCGCTTTCGCCCACTAGCCCAAGAGTTTCCCCTGGAAAGATTTTTAGGCTCACCCCATCTACCGCGCGGACAACTCGCTGGCGCGCCCCAGCCAGCACCTGCGCCAATAAGCTGGGACGAAGGTAAAAATACTTGCGGATATCTCGCGCTTCGACCAGGGGGATCGAATTCCGGCGATCCTCAGACAGGTTCATCCACTCATCACCAGGTCATCCCAACGCCAGTTCGCCTCCCGGTGAAAGCCGGTGTGTATAAGGCAGCGGCTTTGCTGGACCGTGCTGGTCTCAACCATGGGAATTGAGCCTTGTTCGCACACCGCTTGGCGATGCGGACAGCGCGGGGCGAAAGCGCATCCAGGAGGCAGGACCGCCAGATCCGGCA
>DATCIL010000301.1:0-1043 GCA_036507795.1 Anaerolineales bacterium
CATCATTCGGATCAATTTCGCACATAAAGGTGACGTAAAGATCCTTTTGTTTAACCGCAACCCTCGAATTTCCTGTCGCCGTCACCGGCTCCTGGTGCAGATACGGGTTTCCCCGCAGCTCAAGGTACTTGGCATGATGCTTGGTCGCTATTGTCATCGCCTTTTGGATCAGCAAGGTTTCTGCATCCTTGGTGTTCGTCACGGCGCCACCGTAAACCGCCCACGGCATCGCCATCAAACTTCGGCCGAAAAGCAGACTGCGAACGAGGAACAGCGGTAGAACTCCCTGGATATCTCCCCTTTCCTCCGCTAAAAGATAATAGGGTTCGTAGCCAAAAACGGTAGCAATGATCTCGCGCCATTTCCACTGATGGAAAAACGTCCCTCCCGGATGAGCTGATACGAATTCGTCCCAACGGGCACCGTCGTTTTGGCAGATGATTGTTTGCATAGCTTAATATCCAGGGGGCGGTGATCAGAGATCAGATGTTGTAGGCCAGAGGTCAGACGTCAGAAGTCTGAGGTCAGAGATCGAAACGTCGGAGACCAGACGTCTGGGTCCTCGACGTATAGAGTTTAGAATCGAGAGTATTTTGGCCATCTGTTCAGTTTTGAATTAATTCCTTCGCGTTTGATTCGTACGCCGGAACCGAAATCGCTGGATCCTGCGAGAAATCATTTACCAGGATCTGGATGATGCGCTTGGCCGCCTTTCCATCCCAGTAGCGCGGCGACCGCTGCGCTCCCCTTCCATTGGCACAAACCTGATTGAATTCCCGGATAATAATTTCCGGATTCGAACCCACCAAAACGTTAGTCCCTTGCGCGATGGTCGCCGGCCGCTCGGTGTTCTCGCGCAATGTCATACACGGCACCCCCAGGATGGTCGTTTCTTCCTGGATACCTCCCGAGTCTGTGAGAACGACTTTCGCTTCGGACATCAGGTTCAAAAAATCCAGATAGCCGAGCGGAGGCACCACGCGGATTCGCACCTGCGAGTCCCAGGGTTCGGGACCCTGAACAAAGTGATCAACGAAATAGTC
>DATCIL010000302.1:0-1207 GCA_036507795.1 Anaerolineales bacterium
TCACTCCTGCCGTAGCCAGGAAGGCAGCGAAGCTGAGCGCGGGCAGGCGGAAGCGATAAACGACCAAGGCCGCCGGCAACCCTACCGCGAGCGCCACCCCCAAGACCTTCAGCAACCCCACAAACGGTAAAACCGAAGCAAAGGGAAACCCCGTCCCCTCTCCCTGCAAAATCCGATAGTACACATTCAACTCCGCAAGACCCGCCAGCAACATCTGCGGAGTTAGAAGATGACTAAACCAAAATAACCCTACACCCGCCAACCCACAACCCAGCGCCGAGATCCCCAACCACCACCCCAACCCCAGAAATCGCCATTTGCCAGCGGACAGCAAGTCCCTCCCTTCCAAGACTTCAGACCACAAAGCCCCCACCCACAGGCTCAAAGGCGGAACGGCCGGAAGAACATAATGCTCCAGCTTGGATGAGGAAAGAGAGAAAAAACCCAGCACCACCACCGCCCATAAACCCACAACCAGCCGAAGACGCTCCCGTAACGATGAGGTCAAACTCAGCCGAGGAAACCCGCAACGCAGCGAGGCCGGAAGCAATAGACTCCAAGGAAAAAACCAGACCAGAGTCAAACCCAAAAAGGCCAAAGTGCTTACAGGGACGTCATCCTCAATAAAGCCGCGACGATTAAAAAAACGCAATAACTGATTGTCCACAATGTAAAACTGAAAAAACCCGGGATTCTTTAAGGCAGCCAACAAATGCCACGGCAAGACCAACGCCAGAAAAAGCAAGATCCCTAAGGGGCTAGCGAATAGTCGTCTTCCCCCACCATTCGCTATTCGCCGTTCACCACTTGCTATTGGCCATTCGTCATTTACTATTTGCCATTTGCTATTTACCAGGAGATACAGCCCCACTATCAACAAAGGAAAAATCAGCCCTACCAGCCCCTTGGAGAGCACCCCCAAAGCCATCCCCAGCCAAAAAACCACCGACCAACGACGAGCCGTGCGCGGCGACTGGCTGAGCGCTGCCCTTACAAAACCGTAGATGGCCAGAGTGATGGAGAAGACTAAAAGAAAATCAGTCGCCGCAACCCGCACATAGCGGAATACTCCCACACTGCTCACAAACACGAGCGCTGAAAGCAGCCCGGCCCGGCCTCCATAAAGAAGCTCTCCCAAATGCCAGATCAGCAGCGCCACCCCCAAAGCCGGAAGGGCGCTCCAAAGCCGAACCCCCCACTCCGACGG
>DATCIL010000303.1:0-2276 GCA_036507795.1 Anaerolineales bacterium
TATTCGCCGGAGGCGGGTTGCGTGCGCGGTTTCGCCATCAACGGCTGGCGCGCTTATGCTGCGGTTGAGGATGGCTGCGTTTTGGTCTCTGATGACAGCTGCGAATCGTGGCGCCTGGCGGAGGGCAGCCGCGGCGATCCCAATCATACGCCCCAACCGGGTTACGTCCACTCCGATGTACATTCGATTGCCGTCCATCCATCCTCCCCAGATCTGGTCTACGCGCCCACAGGAGGCGGTTTTTATCGATCCTTGGATGGCGGCAAGACCTGGGAAAAGCGCTACCCGCGCGGTTATGTGCGCGCCGTCTGGGTGGATCCGGAGCATCCGGAACACATGATCCTGGGTCCCGCCGATGGCGTCGACCGGAACGGCCGTATCGAACAAACGCACGATGGCGGCCGGACCTGGGCGCCCGCCGATCAGGGTTTAGATACACCCTGGCCGCGCCATATGGTCGAGCGCTTTGCCCAGGTTGGCGAGGATCTCTTTGCGGTCCTCTCGAATGGCGAGCTGCTGGCTGCTTCTGTGGAGAACCTGAATTGGCAGCCTGTTTTGCCGGATATTCTCGGAGTGAACGCCGTAACCTCAATGAAGTTGTAAGGTTAACAGCGAGCACTTGGCGGTAGAATCGGGGAGGTCAACATTTTATGGACAAAAGTAACAACCTTAGTGATAAAATCGCCCTGGTAACCGGCGGCGGAACCGGTATCGGCTCCGGAGTTGTGTTGGCCCTGGCGAAAGCAGGTGCCAGGGTCGTCGTTTGCGGCCGGCGCCAGTCGCCATTGGCTGAGATCGTGCAGGCCATTCAACAGGCTGGAGGGAGGGCGCAGGCTGTCCAGGCCGACGTGTCCAACGCTGGAGACGTCGATCGCTTAATTAATGTAGTGGTGGATGGTTACGGCAGCCTGGATATTTTGGTCAACAATGCCGGGATAAGCGGTGGATCGCAGATTCACGACCATGATATCGAGGATTGGGATCGGGTTATGGCGGTCAATCTGCGCGGTCCGTTTCTCATGTGCCGGGCGGTGCTCCCGCTGATGCGCGCTCAATGCCGCGGGCACATCATCAACATCAGCTCCGAGTCGGGTCTGAATTATTACGTGGGTGACGGCGCTTACGGCGTTTCCAAGCACGCTCTCAACGCTTTGGGAGAGTATATTCAGCGGGAAAACCAGGAGCTGGGCATCCGGGTCGATACGATTTGCCCGGGTATGGTCGTCACCGAGATGACTCGTAATTCTGCGGGTCTGAATCACGAGAAGTGTCTTTATCCGGAGGATATTGCAGATCTGGTCGTCTGGCTGGCCACCCGCCGGCCCAACGTGAAGATCGGCACCCCCATCTTGATTCAGACCATGGAGAATCCCTGGGAATAATCTGGCGGGGATAATAACTTCTCTTTCCTGTAAGGTCAACGTAACGTTCAATGACTGGTTTCGTCTTAGTTTTTAGGAAACTACATGGCACCAAAGCCGCCCGAGCCCCCTGACGCCGATCTGATTCGGCGCACGATGATGGGCGAGGCTGCCGCCTACGGCGCCTTATATGATCGCTATATCGATCAAATTTATCGTTATGTCTACGCGCGCGTTGCCAGCCGCGACGACGCTGAAGACATGACCGAGGAGGTGTTCCTAAAAACCTGGGAGTCGCTGGTCAACAGCCGTCCGACGATTACCAATTTTCAGGCCTGGCTTTACCGTACGGCCCACAACCTGGTCATAGACCATTACCGTACCCACAAAGCCACGCACTCTCTGGACCAGGTTCCTGCTCTGGACGATCCTAACCCGCTCCCGGAGAGGGCGGTTCTGGATCAACTGGATAACACCAGGTTGGTTAGAGCAATCCAGAATCTGGAGCCTAACTTGCAACAGGTAATTATCTGCCGGTTTATTAACGGATTGAGCCATGCGGAGACCGCCCAGGTTCTGGACACCAATGAGAACAATACGCGTATCATGCAGTACCGCGCCCTGAAAAAACTGCGGAAATTCTTGGAAATGGATCTGGATTGATATGAAGGACGACATTGCTCACATCATAGCCGAAAACCTGGACGCCATCGAGCACGGTCGGATCACGCTTGAAGAGGCCATCGCTCGATACCCCGAATATCGCGACGAGCTGCTCGAGTTGCTGCCGTTGGCGCTGGCAATCCGGGACCTCCCTGCCGTCAGCCCACGCTCCAGCTTCCGCTACGCGGCGCGCGGCCGGATCTTGAAGGAGATTTCCGCGCGCCGGCAGCGGCCGCAGGGCGGGAGGCTGAA
>DATCIL010000304.1:0-12198 GCA_036507795.1 Anaerolineales bacterium
GCCCCCCAGGCGTACGCTGCACCTCGGCGGAGATAGCTCCCCCTTCTACTTGCTTCAGGATGGTGACATCCTTGCCATCCAGGCGGAGTGCGAAAAAATTGTTGGGCTGTATGCGACCGATGGTTGGCATTTTTCCTGGTCCGTTGGAGGAGGGTATTCGTGCCAGGCCTTGCGAAGGTTGGATTTCGGGGACAAACGTATGGCTTGAACTTGATTAACAAACCACCCCCGGCGGCGGCTGGGGGTAGTCGCGTTCGCAAGAGGCCACCTGACCGATCAGAAATATGGAGCTCAATTGATATTGAAATTGGATTTATTATAGCAAATTTTATCCGTAAAGTCAATTTTTAGCCGCCGAAAATGGAATCCGGTGGACGATTGAGTATGGCGATCTTTGTGGGGTCAGCCTGGCTCGATCCCATCTCTTAGTTGACCGGTTGGTCCAGAGCTGCCGACCCTGGCTCGGCAATGACCTGGCTATCAATTTGCGCAAAATTTAGGTTTCAGGTCTGGAATTTGGCAGCCACCAAGAAAGATCTGTTTCTATTTTGACAATTCCGCACCCTCATGGCCCAGCAAAACGGGACAGGCCCGAGCATATTGACTGCAAACCGTTCTCAATACAGCCCGAGAAGTCCCCTGGCCACGTTGACAGCCTGGCTGGCGTCCTCTGCGTAACCATCCGCACCGATCTGTTCAGCATACTCTTGAGTGATGGGCGCTCCCCCGATGATCACCTTCACCCGTTCTCGAAGCTCGGCTTCCTTCAAGGAATTCAGCACTACCTGCATATTAACCATCGTGGTTGTTAGCAACGCCGACATGCCGATGATCTGCGCTCCGGATTCAACCGCTTCTATGAATCTTTCCGGCGGCACGTTCACGCCCAGATCAAGGACCTCAAATCCAGCACCCTCCAGCATCATCGTCACCAGGTTTTTTCCGATATCGTGAATGTCTCCCCGGACTGTTCCAATGGCAACCTTTCCTACAGGCTGAACGTCTGTCTCCGCTAAAAGCGGGCGCAGGATGTTCAAACCAGCCTGCATGGAGTGTGCGGCCACCAGCATTTCTGGGACAAAATAGACGCCATCTTCAAACCGCTCCCCAACGACATCCATTGCCGGGATCATAGAGTCATTGAGAATAATTTCTGGTTGAACTTTCTGATCGAGGATCTGGTTGACCAACGAGGGCACTTTGTCGCGTTGGCCCGCAATGATGGCCTCATACAACTCATCCAGCAAATCTTCAATTGAATTCATTACTTGTCCTGATGGTATCCTCTCAAAAAGGGGCGAGAGGGGTTCTCAAAAACGTGCGCAGCACGTTTTTGAGAACCCCACCCCACGTATTGGGAAGATACTCCTGATGTTCTCTTTAGCGATACCGTAAATCAACCTGATACATAGCCATAACATTCTCAAGCGGTGTATCGGATTGGATATGATGCGAGCTGGCCAGAATGTAACCACCGTTTTCGCCCAAAACGCGCCCGCGCTCGCGTACTTCTGCTTTTACATCCTCGACGGAGCCGCGCGGCAGCGTCTTGATAATATCAATGCCACCGTGAAAGCTCAGCCGGTCGCCAAATTCAGCTTTCAACCTTTGTGGGTCCATATCTCTGGCTTCGGCCTGAATTGGGTTCAGCAAATCTACCCCCATATCGATCAAGTCTGGAATCAAAGGGAATATCGAGCCATCGCAGTGATACATTACTTGCTTGCCATAGCCTTTGGCGAGTTCGATGATTTTAGCATGCCGGGGCCGGACATACCGTGTCCACATATCTTTCGAGATCATCAACGACTTCTGGGTGGCGACATCGTCATAGAAGTAAACCATATCCAGCCGTTCTCCAGCCAAATCCAAGACACGCTTCGTATTCTCAACATAGATATCTGTCAGCCTATCCATGATATATAAAGGAATAGCCGGGTCGATGGCCAAATCCATGAGAAATTCTTGCATCCCGCGCAGCTGCCAGGCGATCTCAAACACAGAACCAACCCGAAAACGAAGATGAACCTGCTCGTGTTCGTCTAACTGATCGATAAGATCCGGGAGGGCGGTGAAGGCCCACCAGTCCGGCTCAGGCCATGAATGAGCTCTGAGATCAGCAACACTGGATGCAGCGCTGAGCGGCCAGCTGGCAAATTCCTCATAAGCACCACTGGGATTCTCGACAATGCGAATATGATGCCCCCATATATCATAAATGTCCCCACCTGGCAGCTGCTGGCGCCACATTCGATTTGGGGTGGAACGGCTCAAAGCATTCCACCAGTCGATTTCAGCGCCCCGATGAAGCACCGAATCGGGAGGATCGCAAAACTGGTCATACGAAATCACTCTGCAATCCACCTGGAAATGTCCCAGTATCGCTTCCCAGGTGGGATCGAAGAAATCCGAATTCGCCAGGGGGTGTCTATCCAGATCGAGATTCTCCTCCAATCTCTGCCAAATCTCCGGCGTCGCCAGAAAATCGACCGGTATTCGATCAGGTTCTAAATGCTTGAGCGCGGCGTTCACCCGCTCCCGCGGGCTTAAAATTGCCTGATTTTGGGTAGAAGACGTCATTGTTTTTATCGTGGACGAAAGTATATAAGAAATCTTTCTAGCCCATTTTTCCTTTTTTCATTTGGTCAACGCGCTGGGCGTAAACTTCTGGCACGTTAAGCCCTGGTTTTGAAAACCACACCGGTGCGTCCACGCCGGAGTACAGCAAAATATTGCCCCAAGGATCGAATGCGCCTGTGCGCACGATTACCTTTGCTTTTGCGGCCATCTGGTTGAGGATCTGTTCATGAGGAATTGGCTCATGATTGCTATCCGAAAATATTCGCTTGACTTTTTCCAGGAGAGGCGGGTTATTTTCAGCCATTTCAGCCGCATAGGAGACTTTCTCCGCGATGAAAGCTCCGCTGATAGCACCCAGCACAGTTTCTAGATCCGGGACATCCGGTACGATGGAAAGATCAATACGCCAGGCTTCACTGGGAATTGGGAAACCAGCATCGCATACGATCATCAGGTCGCCATGCCCCATCGAAGCAATGGCATAGCTCAACTCAGCGTTTAGGATCTGTCCTTTATTCATTTTGAGTTCTCCTTGTCATCAATATTTTTCTGCGAAAAGCTTTTGGACTGCATTTCGATCCCCGAAAGAGGGAATTACTCCAAGTTTTGTACAGGCGATTGCTCCAGCGCAAGCCGCAAACTTGACGCTTTCAATCAGATCCCAGCCTTCTGCCAGAGCGACGGCCAGGCCGGAATTAAAGGCGTCGCCAGCACCGGTAGTATCGACAACGCCAACTTTTAAACCAGGCACCTCCTCAACGCCATCGTCTGTCATCACCAGAGCGCCTTTGTCTCCCCGGGTAACGATTAAATTGCCGACACCGCGCTCGCGCAACTGGCGAGCCAGTTCCAGCGTGGGAGTGGGATCATCTGGAGGAAGACCCAGCAGGACGCGCAGTTCGGTTTCATTGGGCGTAAGATAATCGATGTTCCTCAAAACCGTTTCATCGAGTTTTGTCGCTGGAGCGGGATTTAAAATTGTGAGCACCCCGTGCTTTTTCCCAAGCTCCATGGCTCTGGCAGCAGCGACGACTGGCAGCTCCAGCACCGACATCACAACCTGGCTCCTGGCGATCTGCTCCTCAATCGTATCGACAAAATCCGCATCCATCAATTTATTCGCCCCCATATCGAGAATGATCCCATTTTCTCCGGCTTGATTGAGGATGATAAAACCAACCCCGGTGGCCATTAGTTTCGTTCTCTTCAGATACGTGGTGTTCACCCCTTTTTCGGCATACAGATCTAGGGCGATCTCAGCCAGCTTATCCTCTCCAATGATCCCGGCGAAATAAGATTCAGCGCCAAGCATAGCTGTTCCAACCGCCTGGTTGGATCCTTTGCCGCCGGGACCCATATCAAAATCAGAACCTACCAGCGTTTCGCCAAACACCGGCATGCGGCTGGTACGAAGGGTCATGCCGACCGCAAAACTTCCCACTACGGTTATTACGGGTCGTTCCATTGCAATCTCCTACATCTTTAATGCTTGTTCACAATGTGGGCTCAAGATATGTGGCCTGGCCCATGGCACAGGCAAGGATAGGTTCCTCCTCCGCCTCCTCCCGGTTAAAATGACCGGTAATCCGGCCCGCATGCATGACGAAAATGCGGTCACACTGAGCGATCAATTCGGGCAGCTCGGAGGAGACAATTAGCACACCTACCCCTTCTAAAGTAAGATTCCTCAAAATTGAGTAGATCTCGGATTTGGCGCCAACATCGATGCCGCGTGTCGGCTCGTGAAGCAGCAAAACAGATGGCCTGGTTGCCAGACCTCTGGCCAAAATAACCTTTTGCTGATTGCCGCCGCTGAGCGTCCCCATCTGTTGGGTTAAGCGAGATAGCCGGATATCGAGCTTGCCAACATACTCCTGGGCCAGCTTCCGGGAAGCCCGCCGGCGGAGAAACCCGAAAGTGCTGACTGCTTTAAGGTTGGAAGCCAGGATGTTTTGTTGGGCGCTGAGCACCAGCATCGCTCCAGCCCCCCGCCGGTCGGCGGGTATAAACGCCAATCCGCGCTGAATGGCAGCGGCCGGCGAGGTCACCGCAGCTTCGATCCCCCTGATCAGGATCTCTCCTTCATGTGGCCGCAATCCAAAAAGGCATTCCACCAGTTCGTCTTTGCCCGAATCGGGAAGCCCGGCAACACCGACGACCTCTCCCTGATGGACGGTGATGGATACGCCGTGGAAAGCCTCCTCGGTGGATAGATTTCTGATCTCGAAGGCAATCTCAGAGCGCACCGCACTTTCACCGGAATGATCCTGGAGGAAATCAACGGCGCGTCCCACCATCTTCGATATCAACCCATCAATGGTCGCCTCGCTGGCAACAAGGCTGTCGATGAGTCTGCCATCGCGTAGAACCGTGATCCGGCCGGCCAAATTGAGCACTTCTTCAAGCCGGTGAGAAACATAGATGATCGCAACCCCGGCGTCACGCAGCTGCCGCAGGATAGCAAATAAGTGGTCGGTTTCTTCATTGGTAAGAGCCGAGTTTGGTTCATCCAGGATTAGAACCTTCGATTCGATGGACAGGGCTTTGGCAATTTCGACCAGCTGCTGTTGGGCAATGCTAAACAAGCCAGCCGGTACCGACAAATCAATATTCTCAATTCCTAAGCGCATGAGGATCGCTTCTGCTTTGGCAGAAAACGATTTGCGATCTACAAAAGCGAAAGGGGATTGTAACGGGGCAGTGTTTAGGCTGATATTCTCCGCGGCGGTCAGGTTTGGGCAAAGCGCGGTCTCCTGGTAGACAATACTTATTCCGAGCAGCTGTGAAACATGTGGGTTTGGTATCTGGCGCTCTTCGCCCATAAAGAGGATGCGGCCGGAATCCGGCCGCACTTCTCCAGCCAGAATATGCATGAGGGTTGATTTGCCAGCGCCATTTTCGCCAATGATGGCATGAATCTCGCCAGGATAGATATCCAGGCTTACCTTATCGAGAGCCTGAACTCCCGGAAACTGCTTGCTGATCTCTTCCAGCCTGATAATCGGCAAAGTGATGTCGCTCATGAGCTGATGCAGGTTTCGACTTTATATTCCAGTAAAGAAGTAGAGGTGGAGACGGCGACGGGTTGCAGTTGCTGTGTACAGGTCAATGAAGGATCCTTGCTGCATGGCCGGTCGCACGTCCCACCTCCACTCCAGGTCTAGCTCCTGTTACTTGAGGTAATCATCGACGTTGGTGCTGTCGATGACGCCGATGCCCGTGTCCACAGTCGAGATCGGCTCGCCGTTGAGGAAGTCGACCAGCAGACTTACCGCCTCGTACCCCTGGCGCTCCGGCGCCTGGGTCACGCTGGCTACCGTCACGCCCTGCTTGATGAACTCCAGGGTTTGCGGCAGCTCGTCGAAGCCGACCATGGTGATTTCACCATCCAATCCTTCGCGGACCAGCACCTCGCCTGCCACCGGATGCGAGCAGCACTCCAGTGAGAGGATGGCGGTCGTTTCGGGATTGGCCAGCAGGGCGTTCTCCACCGCCGAGTAGATCTCCTGCGGCTCGGTGCCGGTGTTGATCGTCGCCAGCACCTCGATGTCGGGATACTCGCTCAACCCGTCGCGCGCCCCGGTCTCCCGGTCAATCGACCACTGGGCGGCAGCATCCAGGGTCAGGATCAGCACCTTGCCCTGGCCATCGATGCGCGTGGCCAGCTCCTGCGCAGCCGCATACCCCGAGGCCACCAGGTCCTGCCCGGCAAAGGCCAGCCGCTTGCTCTGCGGGTTGTCGGTGTTGAAGGTCACCACAGGGATGCCCTGTTCGATGGCCCGGTCGATCACCGGCGCCAGGGCGTCCGTGCTCACCGACGAGATGGCCAGCCCATCGACCCCCGCCTCGATCAGGCTCTCGAGCTCGGCAATCTGGGCTTCGGCGTCCGCCCCCACCGGTCCCACAAACGTGGCATCCACACCCAGCTCCGCGGCAGCCTGCTCGACTCCGGCGCGCAGCAGCGGTGCAAACTCGTTGGAGACGTCGTGGTAGGAAACCCGGATCACCAGCTGATTGCCGGCGTCCAGATTGGCCTGGATCTGCGGGTTCAGCGCAAAGTCTGCCAGGCTCACGCCCTCCCCCATCGGCTCTTCGGTAGGCGCTGCTTCGGTTGCGGGCGCTGCGGTTGGTTGCTCTTCTACGGCTTCTGTTTCCTGCGCGGGTGCGGGCGTTGGAGATGCCGGCTGGCAGCCAGCAATTAACAGAGCCACAGCAATCAAGATCATCAGAACGAATTTAATGTTGGTTCGGCGTTTCACTGTGAAACTCCTTTCAGAGATCCTTAGATTAATTAGTCGATATTTTTTCGAACTCGGTGCTTCGTTGCTTTCTCGGTTAATCTCCCTGGGACACCTCCTCATGGATAAGGCGATTCACTTAACGTCCCCTCCGAGCGCGGGTCCACTTATCGACGCCCACAGCCAGGATAATAACGGCCCCAATAGCCACTTCTTGCCAAAACGGGGAAATCCCCATCAACACCAGGCCATTTCGCAAGACTCCAATAATCAAGACCCCCAAAATCACACCTAAAATGGTGCCTTCTCCGCCTGCCAACGAGGCGCCTCCAACGATCGGTGCGGCAATCACATCCAGCTCTAAGCCCACCCCGGTGCGCCCGGCCTGGGCGCTGGGCAGAAAAGCCAGGCTCAACACGCCAGCCAGGGCAGCGAGGAAGCCCATGATGATAAATGCAGCAACTTTTGTATTAAATACTTTGATTCCAGAAACACGCGCGGCGCGATCGTTTCCTCCAACTGCATAGATGCGAAAACCGAACACCGTGCGAGAAAGCAGCAGCCAACCAAGCAAAATAACAATGATGAAAAACACCAGCTGCATTGGGATCACGTTAAAGAGACGCCCCTGACCTAAGAAGTAAAATGTCTTCAGGACTTCTGGATCGGCTCCGAAGGATTCGTTTACTGTAACCGGTTTGCCGTCCGTGACCAGCAAGGCTGTCCCGCGCACCACGCTCATCATGCCCAGGGTGGTGATAAAAGATGGAAGCTGTCCAAATGTTGAGAGCGTTCCGTTGAGCAAACCAATCAAGAGGCCCACGGATAAGCCAGCGAAGATTGCCAACCACAAGGGCATTTGCTGCGTTAAGAGCAGCCCGGTCACGATGGCAGCCAAAGCATAAATAGAGCCAACTGAGAGATCGATCTCGCGCGCAATCAGCACGTGCACCATGCCAATCGCCATAATGCCAAGAAGGGAAACTTGCCGGCCAACATTTAGCAGGTTCCTGAAGGATAAGAATGAGGGCGTGGCGAAGGAAAGGAAGATGCACATTAGCACCAAGGCAACCAGAACACCCACTTCGCGTGAGGCCAGCAGTTTTTTGATTTCACTGGCAAATGCGTTCTGTCCGGTCTGCTTGCTGACGGTTGCAATTTTTTCTGACAACTTTAGTTCTCCTTATGAGGGGCTGCTCCTAGCGAATGGCGATCTTTTCTGCCTTGGTGATCATGGCTTCCGCTACCTTGCGGATATCTTCACGATCGGATTCGTTTGCGGAGCCGATCTGACCGGCGACAAGACTGTCACACCGCTGGCGGATGACATCGATTTCGGGGATGCGATCGGGGAATTTGCTGCGCAATTCATCATGCCAGCGTTTGCCATAGTGAGCGTGGATGGTTTCATCTGCCCAGTCGAAATCCATGTCATGCTGGCTCATTTTGTCCTGATAAGAAGCAAAAGCCTCAGCGCGCCTGGTCTTTTTGCCAATATTCTTGGTTTCAAAGTAGTGCAGCATGCCAAGCCGTATCGAGGCGTCCTGACCCCGCGCGCTGTCATAGATATAGCTGCCCAAAGGTATCTCGTGGGGCGCGAAGCCCCATTCCATCAGGCGCGCATATCCCATGCGCGTGTGCCGGGCCTCATCGTATGTCCAGCGAGCAGCATCGAGGATAAACTCCCACGGCAACTGATTGGCAAATGCCTGCAATATGGCGCCGCCAGTTTCCACAGCCCACACTTCATTGAAATGGCTTATGGCGCTTCTGAGCTGTAATCTGATCCCCTCACCATAGGGAAAATCCGGATCGACAATATCCGGCCAGTAGTAACGGCATAGATGGAACCGGTTGTCTCGGGCCGGAACTTCAGCCAGCTGGTAGGGCTGCCGGCCCGGAAGTTCGAGAGGTAATTCTATGGGATCAGGTTTCTTAAGCGACACACCGCCCACTTCCAGCAATTTCAAGCTAAGACCAGATGCCCAGGCCTCAGCCTCACTGCGGCGCTCGGGCGCTTGCCTGATCATGTCTTCTGCAAAACGGGTCAAGATCGAAACCTGATTAGCTTTTTCTTCAACCGCAAGACGTAAGAAGCGAAGTGAGGGACCGTCGGCCAGGCTGTCGGCCCTGTCAACGTATTCCCGGTAGGCAGCCAGCATCGAAGGCTTCAAGACTCGGGCGAAACCGAGAATGAACGCTTCCGCGCTGGGCGCATGCATGGCTTCGTCAAATACGGCGATGATGGGTTGGTCGTCTCCAATTTCCATCAGCCGGCTGGGGTAGCGCAGCTCAAAAACGCGCTCTCTCAATGCATTGGCCGTGATCGCATCCTCCCAGAAGAACCTGGGCAGCGTCGTCTTCACTTCGAACGGTGCGATTCCCGCGATCCAACCGGCCTGGCTGATAATGGAGGAACGTTCACAAAAGTAGAAGCGCTTGAGGATTTCGGCCGTATCCACGCGCATCCATTGCGCCCGCGTATGCTCTCCGGGTAAATATCGATCCATAAAGATGAACTCCTTTTGCCGCCTGACCTTTTTCTTCCCGCTAAACCTGAATTTCACCGCTAAACATTCTAAAGATATTCAACCGCCATCCGTGCAGAGCTATTTGCCTTGTCTCTTTTGACGATAGCCGAAAGGCGATAGCGATCCCCTCTTAACCACACGTCGGACATCTCAACAGGCGTTCCACTCTTCAGGAACACGATTTGTTCCAGATACATCACCGGGTCACATTCCATGATTCCCAATAAGGATGCGGTTTCTGCATCGGCTACCTGGGCCTCAAACGTGCGCTTGCCCCAATCGAGGTCTAAGCCAAAATGGTCCTCCAATATCTCAAAGAGGCGGTGCCTGGTGAAATCAATTTTTTCTATGCCTGGAGTTTCCTGGTAAACGACGTAGTTATGCAGCAAGATTAATGGCGTATTTCCCACGTAGCGAACCCTCTTTAAGAAAAAAACCCTGTCCGCCTTGGAAATGGACAGGAGAGAAGCGATGCGTTCGTCGGGATCAATCAGGGACTGGGTAATGACCTGGGTTTCAAATGGGATGCCCTTGCTGATCAGGTCCTCTGAAATGGCCACCAGGCGTTCGGCCAACGGCTGCTCGAGGCGCCTGGAAGCGACGAAGGTCCCGCGGCCATGAATGCTGACCAACATGCCCTCTTCGATCAGCTCAGTGATTGCTTTTCGGGCTGTGCCCCGGCTGACATCCAATTCACTCGCCAGGTCTGTCTCGCTCAGCAGCTTATAGTGTTCCGGCCAGATACCCTGTTCAATCTGTTGTTTTATCCATTCTTTTATTTTGAGATAAAGCGGCGTGGGACCAGCCCGATCGATGGCAGGTATCATTGATAGAAGACTCCAATCAGCAAGTTAAACGGAAAAGCCAAATGCGAAGTCGTATATTGACGTATATAGACGTCTATAGTTGTATACAAGAATAATATAGACATTGTTCGAATTTGTCAAGTTAATTTCGGCGAATTTTGGAAGAGCCAGGAGATGAACCACAGATTCACACAGATCGACACAGATAAGACCAGACCTGAAAGGTTTTCGAAAACCTTTCAGGTCTGTAATCTGGCGGGAGTCGGTTTGTGTAGCGGATACGGCCCGAAAAGTGATAAATTATACATGCTGATGCACGAGGGCTCCGACCGAGGGCGGGTGTGTGGAGGAGACGTGACAACGCGGGCCACGGTCTATGATCCATCGTCCATGGTCCGTCCCGGAGGGATATCCTTGAATGAGAACGAGAAACCCCTGGAACTGCTCAAACTGCTCCATCTGGACGAAGCCGCCCTGGCCGGCGAGCGCCTGCGGCGCTGGGCGGAGGCTTTCCAGGCCTGGATCGAGGAGCGCCGGGCCCGCTTCTGCCCGACGACGGGGCGGGGTTCGTATAATGCCTGGCGGGAGTTCCTGACCCTCACCAGGAAACCGCCCTGGGAGGCGACAGTCGCCGACGTGGAGGCATACGCTGAGACGCTACAGAAAAGGAAGCTGCGCCCGGCAACGATCTTCGATCGCCTGTCCCGGCTAGCGCAGTTTTACGCATACTGCCAGGCAAACGGGATCGATGCGGAATGTGGAGCGGGTTTCAACCCGGCGGCGGGGGTGCGCAAACCCAAGATCGAGCGCTACCAAACGGCGAATTATCTCAGCCAAAAGGAAGAGTCCGCTCTGCTGGAGGCCATCCGGCGGGATCCGTCGCAGACGGGAAAGCGGGATTACGCCCTGATCCTGATGCTGTTGAGGACGGGGTGGAGGGCGGGGGAGGTTCGCCAGCTGCGCTGGGAAGGGATAGGGGATACGGGCAATGGGGATAAGGGAGGGCTGGCGGAGGAGGTGTGGGAGGCGGTACGGGAGTATTTGGAGGCGTCGGGGAGGTGGGAGGGCATCCAGGCGGAGGAGTACGTGTTTGCGCCGAGCCGGGCACCGCTGCGGCGGGAGGCACGCGAGCAGCCGGACGACTGGGATGGCAGCCGGCCGCTGTCGAAATCCGGGCTGCTTAAGGTGCTAAAGCTGCGCGCCGGGCACGCGGGCTTGAAGGCGGAGAAGATCACCACCCGAACGCTGCGGCACACGGCGGTTATGCGGCGAGTGGAGGCGGGGGAGCCTATCGAGGCGCTGCAGGCCATGCTCGGAAAAGTGCCAGCGGACAAAATGAAGCATTATCTGAGGCGGCTGGCGGAAAAGCCCAAGGGTCGGCTGCGGGCGCGGAAGTGGATCGATCCGGAAACTGGGGAGCTGGTCCAGCCCGGCGCGGACGAGATCCCTTCGCATGCGCCGTGTTCGGCGCAGCCGAGGAACCACCTGGCGCTGACGCACGGCTTCTATGCCAAATACCTGCCGGAGTTCGAGTGGCTCGCCGAGGACGGCATCGAGCCGCAGGGTATGGACCGGGCCATCCTGCGCTGGCGCATCGTCATGCGGCGGATCTTGATCGTGGGCGACGGCGTGCAGACGCTGGAAGAAGCGATGCACTACTTAAAGCTAACCGGGCTCGCCTCCGTCCGACTGGTTAAGGCGTTGAAGTACCGGCAACTGCTGCGCGATTTGCAGGTGAAGCTGCAGTGGGAGGCGTTTTTTCGGGAGCGGCGTTAGTCGGATAGTCATTAGTCGAATAGGAGCCCGCCGAATGGAATTCGGCGTCTGGTACAGGAAACACGAAAAATCGTGTTCGATGAGCCCGGCGAGATCATTGTGGTCTATACGCCGGGCGGCGGGCATAAGTTTTATGAAGAGTTTGGACCGATATCGCGAAATGGTCCGCCAGATCCAAAAGTCATCGCTCCAATATTTGCCAAGTATGGCATGGCCCTGCTTGGGCCGCCGTTGAGCCCTGATTGACTGACAAATCTTAACCGGGCG
>DATCIL010000305.1:0-1270 GCA_036507795.1 Anaerolineales bacterium
ATATAACATCAGCGGCGAAAATCAGATCCATACGAGCAGACGCGGCAGGCGACCTCAGGCGCGGATAACAGGCGCCTGCTACCTTTAGCTATCAGAAACCTATGTCTATAGCTCTCTATTGGACAGGCTGGGTTTTACCTAACCTTTGGTGCCAGTTTTATAGGCTGAACGGAGCGAGAGAGAAATGCACGCAGCCATCTTCATCGACCTGGATGCCGTCCCACTGGACGAGCAGGTTGAACATCGCCATCGTGTAAGCCAGGCGGCTCTGGAAGTAAGCCCAAACCCGGTGCATCACCTTCTTGAAATGACACACCTGGGTCAACATCGAGAGCACCGTTTCGACGATCATGCGCGTGTTCCACTCGCCCCGCTGGCAAATCTTGAGGTTTTCCGGATGCCAGTCTTTCTTGACAAAGCCCTCATCGCTGAACAGTACCATCCTGGCGGCATTGCGCTCGGCAATCTCCTGAAAGGCACTGCCATCGTAGACGTTAGCCGTGTCGACATCCCAATCCACGATCAGGCCGAGATGATTGAGCACGAAACACAGCTTGCCCCCGACGATCCAGCGCCGGTTCGACAGCCCTTTCTTGCCAATTTGTTGCTCGCTGCGGCCTTCCCGCCGCGGGTGGAGCAGTTCGATGCCATAAGTATCAATCAAACCGAGCAGGGAAGGCTCTGCCATAAAGCACTTGGTCCAATTCCGATGGGTATTGAACAGCCGAAACAGACGGGTGCGGCTGGGCAGCTGTGGGAACAGATGCCGGTAGTCTCGCTTCAGCCAGCGGTAAAAGGCGCGATTGCCAACGCCTTTGAGGGCGAACAGGATGGCCAGCGTGACCACTTCGCTGGGATAAAGATTGGCTTGGGAATGCTTCTGCGCATCGGACATCTGGTCATCCACACGGCAAAACAGGTCAATGATAAAATCTTCGGTAGTCATGAGGGTACGCTCCTTTGGTCTGGTCGACTTTTGGAGCAGTGTACCTCATGACTTTTTCAACTAGCACCATTGGTTAATATTTATTGTCTATACTATTTTGCAATTCTATAGCAAATGAGGTGCTTCGATGAATACTGAAATGGCGTTCAACATCTTCGTTTTCACCCTCTTCACGCTGTTATGGCTCGCTTTCGCTGTCGCCTTGTTTTTCAAGCGGGAGATGCTCGAAAACATGTGGAGCTCGATCCGCCGCCTGCCCCTGCTGGTCCAGTTTTTAATCTGGATGCTTTTTCTGCCCGTTGTCTTGGGGCTGTGGATCTGGCA
>DATCIL010000306.1:0-1022 GCA_036507795.1 Anaerolineales bacterium
GTTTCTTACCAGATCCTGCTTCACAGCGCATTGGTAGGGGATCTTCAGCGCGATGCAACCATGGATCTATCACTGGAAAATGGCCAGTGGCGGGTGAATTGGGATCCCGGCCTTATCCTCCCCGAGCTCAGCGGCGGCAACACGCTGCGGATGGATTTCCAAATCCCGGCTCGCGGCGATATTTTCGACAGCGATGGCCAGCCTCTGGTCGCCCAGGCAGACGCAGTCGCATTAGGAATTATCCCCGATCAAATCGACGAGGATGAGGCGGACGCGCTGTTTGGGGAGCTCTTTCGCCTGACTGGAATCCGTCCGGAAGCTTTACAGGAATTGTACGAGGAGTCACCGGCCGGCACGGGCTGGTATGTGCCGCTGAAATCCGTATCAGCGGAAGAATTTGCACGACGCCAGGGCATCCTTACGGGCTTCTCCGGCCTGGTATACCGGCCTTACTCTTCCCGATATCACTTTGAAGGGGGGATTGCACCCCATGTCGTGGGTTATATCAGTTCAATTCAAGAGGAGGAGGTAGAAGAATTAGCCCGTTTGGGTTACCGGCGCGATCAAAAGATCGGCCGCATCGGGCTGGAAAGATGGGGAGAACAGCACCTTTCCGGCGTGCGCGGCGGCAGCCTCCAGATCGTTGGGCCCGATGGCCAAATCATTGGAGAGCTGGGGTCCTCGCCCTCTCAGCCTTCACAATCGATTTATACGACCATTCATCGCAACCTGCAGCTGCAGGTCCAACAGGCGATTGCCGGTTTCCGCGGCGCAATTGTCGTCCTTGAACGTGATACCGGGCGCGTCCTGGCCATGGCTTCTTCACCGGGCTTTGATCCAAACCTGTTTGAGGCAAACAATTTTAACAGTGGTTTTCAAATCCAGGATTTGTTTGACCAGCAGACCATCCCATTGCTCAACAGGGCCGCGCAGGGCCAATACCCCCTGGGATCTGTCTTCAAGATCATCACGATGGCAGCTGCACTGGAGAGCGGCCTTTATACAGCCGAAACGACGTATGA
>DATCIL010000307.1:0-6213 GCA_036507795.1 Anaerolineales bacterium
CTGGCGTACCACATCGCCGCCCTGCGCGGCCTGGACGTCGACCAGCCCCGCAACCTGGCGAAGAGTGTAACGGTGGAGTAGGGGCTGGAAGTCGATTAGGAATCAGTTGATCAGGCGATTAGGGATTGGTCGACGAGTTGATCAGGCAATTGGGGAATGGGGGATTAGTCGATTGGCCGATAAGGCAATCAGGGACTGGTGAAGGTCCCTGATTGCCTTTGAAGACAGTAAAATGGCGCCTGATTGGAGCACATTTTTTGGGATTGACTTACATTTGCTATAATGGTAACATATCGGAAAAAGTAAGACTAAGGTCAGGAAACTTACCTATGGAAACCTATGTATCCTCCAAGGGACAAATTGTTATTCCGGCTGAGTTGCGCAGGAAATACGGGATTAGGACCGGAACCAAAATAGAAGTTTATGAGGAAGGGGAACGAATTATTTTGCGCCCGGTTACGCCCGAATATATCCGCTCGCTAAGAGGCTCATTAAAGGGTCGAGGCGCTTTATCGATCCTTGAGGAAGAGAGACGGAAAGAGAAGGAATTCTAAGGTGCCACCCATTGTCACTGTGCTGGACAGTTGGGCTATAGTTGCTTTCCTGGAGGAAGAGCCGGCCGCCGAGAGAGTTGAAGAAATCATCATATCAAGCCTGGATTCCAATAAACATTTACTGATCAGTGTAATCAACATGGGGGAGGTCTGGTACAGTATTG
The DNA here is from genome assembly GCA_036507795.1 of Anaerolineales bacterium. GTDB lineage: Bacteria > Chloroflexota > Anaerolineae > Anaerolineales > UBA4823 > DASQQR01. Next base: position 719 of record DATCIL010000307.1, read on the forward strand.
CTCGTGCTCATTCATCTCGTGAAGCAGATAACGCCGTCCGAAAGGTTATTTCGGCAGGCTTAGAGATGGTGGCTGCGGATTGGGAAATGACCCTTCAGGCTGCGCGCATAAAGGCGCGTTACAAGCTTGCATACGCCGATTGCTTTGCAGCGGCACTGGCTCTTTCCCGGGACGCTGAGCTGGTGACCGGAGATCCTGAATTCAGGCAGCTCAAGAATGAATTAAACATTGTATGGTTGAATTGATTCGCTACTCCCATGTATCATGCGCGGTGTGCAGATCCGGAGATCTGCCAGGGCAGCGCGGGAATCCAGTGGAGAATTCTGTTGATATTCCTGCGCACTTCGGACTTCCAATCCAAATCTAACTCCAGCGGCCGGTTCTCCAGTTCCTTTTCAACCAATTGATATCCAAATTCAAAGAGATAACCCGCCTGGCCGTAATCCCAAAATGGCACTTCCGCCGGCACCGCTAAAGGGAACACCCGCAGTGCTACGTGTTTCGACTCGGTCCAGGAAATGCCCTCTTTCGTCTGATTATCGGTCATTAAGTAAAGTGCATAGCCGCTGATACCGATTAGATCCCTGCTTCTCTGTGAAGGGCTGATGACATGCCGAACATCCAGGGCCACAATCTGAGTGGCGCCGCGCTCCACGGCTGGTCTTAAAGGAAGCTTCGCCAATACTCCGCCATCAATATAGCGGCGTCCGTTAATTTTCCAGGGTGGAAAATAGGGTGGAATGGCCGTGCTCGCCATGCTGCCATCGACCAGGCGATCCTCATTCCGATCACCAAAGGCGACCAGCTCATCCGTCTCCATGCAGACCGCCATCGCATAAGCGCGAATGCCGTTTATGCCGGCTAACTCGCCGAAAGTTTCAACATTGTGGGGTAAATGATCCTGGAAAAATTGCGCTAACGGTTCGCTCAGGAAGAAACTTTCCTGTTTTGTTATCAAGCATTTTAAGCTGGATAATAAACTGGTGCGGCCAACGTAGTCTGGCCGGATAGAATCCCAGATAGATCGAAGTTTATCGATACCCTCGGTTGTGGGATCAGAAGCAACATGGATGGCGTTCAGAGCGCCGGCCGAAGTTCCAACCACCATTTCTGGTCGAAGCCCGGCTTCAAAAAGGGCTTTCAGCGCCCCGGCCTGCAATGCGCCATAATTTGCCGCACCGCTTAACACCAGCGTTAACATCTTACCCTCCTTTTACTATACCGGCTTTTTACTACCTGTAATCAGCGATGTCATCAAGGATTGTTTATATCCCAATTATAACTTCAATTATTTTTCGGGTTCTCTTAAGGTACAATAAAAGCGGGGATTTCAAGGCAACGTCAGGCTTTCAATAGGTTGATTCTCTGTATTCCCTGATCAAATCACCGCAATCAGGAGGTATGCATGTCTAACAAAGTGCGCGACTGGATGAGCAGCCCGGTAGTCGTCGTGGATCCCGATTCCACAGTATCGTACGCATTAACCTTAATGCGCCGGCGAAGAATTCACAGCCTGGTAGTCAAGATTACCGATGATCGGCTGACCTTTGGCATTATCACAAGTACCGACATTCGGGACAAAATTATCGCGGCCGATCGTAACCCGGCTGAAACTCATGTCCGTGACATCATGACAGCGCCGGTGATTACTGCCAGGCCCGATTGGTCTCTCAAAGAGTGTTCTGTAAAAATGCAGGAACACCATATCCACCACATGCCGGTGGCGGATGAAAACGGAGAGCTCATTGGGATCATCTCGGCCACCGATATTTTTGTCGCCGCGGAAGAGATCGGTTGGGGACGTGGGGATTAATTTTGCTTTTATTATTGAATTTGGAGTAATCTGGTATAATTTTTGTTGCTGGCCGCACCGGTCAGCACATTGTAATTAAACGTTTACCGGGGTCACCCCGGTATTATTTTGGGTGGATTATTGATGTAGATCGGAGGTCTCATCATAAATGGATAAAGAAGATTATCTGGATATGTATTACCAAATGGTCCTCATCCGCCGGGTAGAGGAACGCGCTGCCGAGCTTTACCAGCAAGGCAAAATTGGCGGATTCTTGCACCTTTATATCGGCCAGGAGGCGGTGAGCACCGGGTTGCTGTCTGTGCGCAAGCCTCAGGACCGGGTAATCACGGCTTACCGCGATCATGGCGTAGCCATAAACGCCGGCCTGCCCGTTAAAAATGTGATGGCAGAGTTGCTCGGAAAGGCTACCGGGGTTTCCAAGGGGAAAGGGGGGTCGATGCATATGGCCGATGTGGAAAAGAACTTTTGGGGAGGTCATGCAGTTGTCGGAGCGCATATGCCCATTGCTGCCGGATTGGCGCTTGGAGATCAATACCAGGAAAATGACGGTGTGACGATCTGCATGTTCGGAGACGGCGCAACCAATATTGGTTTTTTCCATGAAGCTTTGAACTTATCCAAAGTTTGGAGCCTGCCGGTCTTATGGGTGTGCGAAAACAATCAATATGGCATGGGCACTTCTGTCGAGCGTGCTACGGGACTGGAAGAGATCCGGCAAAGGGCGGAGGGCTATGCCATGCCTAATGCTTGCATTGATGGCATGAATGTGATGACCGTTCGAAAGGCTGCCGAAGAGCATTTGGCTTTTGTCCGAGATGGTAACGGGCCGTTCTTTTTAGAAATTGTCACCTATCGCTACCGCGGTCACTCCATGGGCGACCCAGAGCGATACCGGGAAAAAACTGAGATCGAAAAATGGCAGAAAGAGGATCCGATTGGCATCTTTCGGAAATACTTGCTTGAGGAGGAGATTGCCTCCGAGGGTGAACTGGATGACCTGGAGACCCGAGTTGAGGCCGAGGTCGAGGATGCGGTCGAGTTCGCCGAATCCAGCCCGGATCCCGAGCCGGAAGCCCTTTTCGAGAATATCTACGCAGAATAGAAGAGGTTGTTGATGGCTAAAATCACGATGCGTGAGGCTATCTCCCAGGCCTTGTGGGAAGAAATGGAAAGCGATGAGCGTGTTTTTATTATGGGAGAAGAGGTTGGGGTTTGGGGCGGCACGTACGCCGTTACCCGCGGTTTTTATGATCATTTTGGCGAAAAGCGGGTGCGCGATACCCCGATTTCGGAAGCGGCCATTGTCGGAGGGGCCATTGGGGCAGCCCTCACCGGGCTGCGTCCGATTGCGGAACTGATGACAATAAACTTTGCTTTTTCGGCTATGGAACATATCGTCAACGAGGCCGCAAAACTGCGCTATATGTTCGGCGGGCAGTTTACCATTCCCATGGTGATCCGCGCTCCCAGTGGTGGTGGGCGGCAACTGGCTGCCACTCACTCGCAAACGCCGGATGCTATCTTTGCCCATTTCCCGGGATTAAAGGTTGTCGCTCCGGGGACTCCTGAGGACGCTAAGGGGTTGCTTAAAGCAGCCATCCGCTCGGATGACCCGATCTTATTTATTGAGAACGCCACGTTATACCAGCTGCGCGGCGAAGTTCCCGATGAGGACTACACGACTCCTATCGGAAAATCCAAAATTCACCGGCCCGGCAGTGATGTTACTATTGTCAGCTACAGCAAGATGCTGAGCTTCTCGGAACGGGCGGCCGATGAGCTCGCCAAGGAAGGGATCGAAGCTGAGATCGTGGACCTGCGCTCTCTGCGTCCCCTGGATATGGAGCCGGTAATCGAGTCCTTCAAGAAAACCAACCGGGCAGTAATTGCAGAAGAAGGTTGGCGTTCTTATGGAGTGGGTTCCGAGGTCGCTGCCCGGATTTATGAAGAAGCCTTCGATTATGTGGATGCTCCCATCAAGCGCGTCGCTCAAAAAGAAGTGCCCCTCCCTTACAATCAGAAGCTTGAGCAAATGGCCCTGCCCCAGGTTGAGGACATCGTCAAGGCCGTTAAGGAGGTGTTGTGATGGCCGAGATCGTCAACATGCCCAAACTGGGTTTTGATATGGCCGAGGGCACCCTGGTTCGCTGGGTGGTTGCCGAAGGTGAGAAAGTGAATAAGGGGGACGTCCTGGCTGAGATCGAGACCGACAAAGCTACGGTCGAGGTGGAATCGACCTATGCCGGCGTGGTTAACCGGCACCTCGTGGAGGAAGATGCCGTCGTACCGGTGGGTGAACCGATCGCGGTAATCGCCGAGGAAGGCGAGGATGTTGATGTAGAGTCCCTCGTAGGAGAGAAAGCGCCCGCGGCGGAAGCGCCGGCGGCGGAAGCGCCGTTGGAAGAAGCGCCTCCAGAAGAAGAAGAGGCGGAAGAAGAAGCTGGTCTCCTGGGCGGTGTACGGGCATCCCCCCTGGCGCGCCGCATGGCAGAAGAAGAGGGCATCGACCTGAAGAAAGTAAATGGTTCTGGCCCTGATGGGAGGATTGTCAAGGCCGACGTCGAAGCATACCTCAAGGAGCGAGCTAAGCCCGTGGAGCGGGCTCCAGAGGCTGTTCCGGCCCCAACTGCAATGCCCTTTGAGCCGCGTGAAGATCAATATCTCCCACGCAGTCGCCTGCGGGCGATCATCGGGCGGCGTATGGTCCAGTCGGTAAACGAGGCGCCCCATTTCTTCGTCACCTACGAATACGATGTGGCCGCCTTGATGGAGCTGCGTAAGCAGGTAAACGCCACGCTGCCGGATCAGGAGAAAATTTCGGTTAACGACTTCCTTGTCAAAGCCTTAGCTTTGGCGTTGCGGGAATTTCCTAACCTGAATGCCGCCTTGGATGGGGAGAACAACCAGATTATCCATTTTGGTGACATTAATATAGGCGTCGCTGTGGCTGTCGAGAACGGCTTGCTGACTGTGGTTTGCAGAAACGCCGACCTAAAACCGGTTCGCCAGATCTCTGTGGAGCTCAAGCCCATGATCGGCCGCGCCAGAGAGGGGCGCGTGAAACCGGAAGATATTGAGGGCTCTACCTTCTCGCTCAGCAACCTGGGCATGTTCAATGTCGAGAACTTCTCGGCCATCATCAATCCTCCTGAGGCTGGTATTCTGGCGATCGGTTCCGTGCGCCAGGTTCCCGTGATTGAGGAGGGCGAGATCAAACCTGGATTGCGCATGAAAGCTACGATTTCTATCGATCACCGGGTCAGCGATGGCGCTGAAGGCGCCCGGTTCATGCAAGCGCTTGCGAAGTATGTGGAGGAACCACTGCGCTTGCTGGTGTGAAATGGAAATTCTCATTATGGTGTCAGTGCGCGGCGTGCCCCGCCGGAGCGGCGTTCCTTGCTGCCGGGATCTCGTCCGGGCCGTGCGGGAGATTGCTTCGCTTCGCTCGCAATGACATTAATGAGGATTGGTGGCTCTGAAAGGAAAGGGTATGCCTTCAGCTGAGTATGATCTTGGATATCTCAGGGCGGCGGTCGCTGCGCTCGAAGACTATCTGATGTCAAACGAGCTTTATTGGCCGATTGGCGCCGCTTCACCGGCCGGAGAGCCCGATTATCCTCGATTGACTTTGGGAGGCTTGCTGCTCGCTCAAAAGCGGGCTCACGCACGCGATTTATCC
>DATCIL010000308.1:0-2811 GCA_036507795.1 Anaerolineales bacterium
GCGCAGGGCCGGCAGCCAGAGAAATCTAAACACGTTCCAGTTGGTCTTGGGATAATCTTCGTCGCGAAAGCGCCGGCCCCGTTCAAGGACGAGCACGGAGTAGCCTTTCTCGGTCAGCCGCATGGCCGAGATACTGCCCCCGAAGCCGGAACCAATGACGACGAAATCGTAGAGATCTTTTCTGGGACCCCAATCCATGGCGAACTCCTTGGCGGTGGTGGCCGACCCGTTGAGGCCCAGTATACACGAGGAAGTGAGAAGTAAGAAGTGAGAAGTGATCAGTGAAAAGTGATCAGTAAGCAGTAACCAGTCACCGGTGCACGGTACCGGTTATCGGTCACATGATTAGCCTTGAGAAGAGTTCTTTCGAGATATGGGAACGGGAAAGGAAATATCGCAGGATTGCATTAAAGCAAGGGGAGCGAGTTTTCAATCGCTCCTCTTTTTCCTGTTGCGGGAAGTTTTTTATGGGCCGGCGGTCAATTAGTCAAGTAGACGACATCGACCGTCAAGCTGGCGGAGCCATCGAGGGCGCGGACCTGCAGGACCAGGTTGTCCTGGGTGACAGGGACCCCGTTGGACCATTCGCCGGGCATTTGGAAGCTCAGGCGGGCGGAGCCATCGGAACGGGTGACGCCGTTGGCGACCTTCAGATCGGGGGATTTGCCGGGTAGGCCGAGGTGAGCCACGAGCTCCTTGGAAGCAGGGAAACCGCGCACGTCGACAACCGCCTGGTCACTTTGGATAGCTACGACTACAGTGGTGCGTGGTTCCGGCCGGCCAGAACCATCCGGACCACCGGAAGCTTCGGAGACGGGCAGGGAGGCGATATCCACACCCGACAAGATGTATGGATAGTAGACCCAGCCAGCGATGCCACTCGACAGGCGGAGCAGGAGCCAGTCGCTTTGCAGGCTGCGACCGATGACGGTTACTTCCTGACCCTTCGACAACTGTTTTAACGCCCGATAAGTAAACCCGGGGCCGGCGCGCAAGTTGAGACCATCCAGCAGCACCTGGGCATTGCCCTCTTCCAAGGGGAGAATATACTGGCTGTAGACCCAGCCCTCAGAACCATGACCGAGGCGAACTTTATACCAGCGACCATCCTGGCTGAGCTCCAGCAGGGTCAGCTCCTGCCCCTGTGAAAGAACCGTTACCACTTTGTAATCCAATCCAGGGCCAGCCCTCAAATTCAAGCCGGGGACGGCGACAACGGCTAATTCCTCACCTTTGGCAGCGACCAGAGACAGCGGAATAAGGGAACCGAAGAATAAACCGAGAGCCAACAACAGATAAGTACCATTACGAATCCAGTTCTGTTTCCTCATAGCAGATCTCCTTTTCAGCATTCAACACTGAATTACACCTTCCACGATGACACGGTGCATCCACCGTTACCATCAGTTTAGATGGAGAGGCGTTTTTGCGCATCGTAAAAAGGAAGGATATTAGGACTGGACTTTCGAAGGGTTTTGTACCTGGCCGGCTGGGAGAAGCTGCGATTTCCCTATCCATTTGACCAGGCAAATTTCCGCCAACATGACCAGTGTGAAGACTGATCTCCTGGCTGGTGCATTCGCCTGAATACAAGTTTATGATGTGAGAAATCATTCCAACTGCAAAACCTAAGAACTCTAAGGAGAAGATGACATGAACAGAACAATCAAAATAATCCTTGGCCTGGCCGCCGGCATTACCGTCCTTTGCCTGATCGTGAGCGTGGCTGGTCTATTTCTTTTCCGCTCGGCTGGGAAGGCCTGGACTGGAACCCTCCAGACCGATGCAGCAACCACAGCGGAGATCGCCAGCCAGATTGCCGATTATGAACTACCAGCAAGATATGAGAGCGCAGCAACTGTGCATCTGGCTGGGTACAACCTGGTCGGATATACGGGCGCCGACGAGCACAGCCATATTTACCTGGCCCAGGCAGATTCTTCTACCGGCCTGACGATGGAAGAGATCCAGCGCCATACTCGGCAGACATCGGATGCAGAGGAAGATCAGATGGTCGACGTGAAAATCGTCGATGCCGTTCAAGCTACGATCCGCGGCCAGGAAGTGAACCTGGTTATCAGTGAGGGGCTGAACCATGATGGCGACGTTTTTCGCCAGGTGAGCGGGCTTTTCGAAGGCAGGGGCGGACCGGCGGTTGTGATTGTCTCCGGACCGACGGCAACCTGGAACCAGGCTCTGGTGGATGAATTTATCGCTTCTATCCGCTAGCAGGGAGGAAGAAAAGAAAGGAGATTTCAAGATGAAAGAGAATATTGTTCCAGTTACCAGCATCAATCCGACCACAATCATATTGGGGATCCTGGCTGCAGGCCTGGTCTTCGCGGTCCTGACCGGGCGGAGAGTGCCGCTGATTTCGAGTGAACGAGTCGCCCTGATCGTCCTGGTGGTGCTCGGGATGGCAATGTGCACCAACGGCATCGGCAGGGTAGCAGCTGCCAACGCCTGGGCGCATCCGCTGTCGGTTATCGGCTATCTAATGGGAGCGCTGATCCTCATAGTAGCTGGCCTGGCGCTCATGGGCAGGCCGCTACCGCTGATCCCTGGCGTGCACCAGGCGATTATCGCCGTAAGCGCTCTCGGCGTACTAAAGCTGGTGCTTTCTGCCATCCACAGGCTGTATTTGGTCTAAGCAAACCTCGATGCCAAGGCAATGTAGAGATTTGTTCACAGATGAAGATATGACTGTCAACGCTTTTGACCCAAAAACGCTGGCAAGTGACCTGGACTGTGTGCGCAATATTTACGCCGTTTTTTTCGCTGGTTTGACGGCGGAGGATTGGCGCTTGCCTG
>DATCIL010000309.1:0-1475 GCA_036507795.1 Anaerolineales bacterium
GTGGTCTTTCAAAATGAAAGCCTGCCCACAAATGGCCGCTATGAGTCGATTGATCTCTTCGTCCAGACTGCCCGTCAGCACAGCCGCCATCGGTTGGAAACCGATGGCTGATACGCAAAACCCGCTGAAAGCGGTTGAGCCCAACGTCGGTTGAGTTTGGCGACGCTCTTGGCCGCCAAGTATCGAAACCAAGTTGGGCGGTTTGCGTGAAAACTTTGCGTTTTACCGGAAGCCGCTTGGTTTCGATACAGCCTGCAGAGAACGCAGGCCACCCTTCGACGGGCTCAGGGCAGCGCTCAACCAGCGCTCGAGGTGATGCTCAACCAACGCTGGAGGGTTTGCCGGGAGCCGCTTTGATCTTGGCGGGAGCGGGGCATGCCGTCCACGAATGTACCCACGAATGCTCGAATAAACCGGTCGAAAAGGGGGTTGCGCCGGTAAAACCAGGCGAGATGCCTGCGTGGTTCGTGTATTCGTGTCCGATATTCGTGGACGGCCTTCTGGTGATGGCGAGGGAAAAGGGAATCGTATGTGAGATAATATTATTTATGGTGGTTGTATTAGTTCGCTACGCAGAAATTGCCCTAAAAGGTTCCAATCGACCTTTCTTTGAAGAAAAACTTTACCAAAACCTCCAGCGGGTCCTCGATCTCCCGCCTTCTCGGGTGAAGCATTTCCGCACCCAGTTCGCCATTTATCCTTCTCCCCGTGAAGTTAACCGGGTCCTGGAAGACTTGAGAAAAGTGTTTGGCGTGGCCTGGTACGCTCCGGCGCGCACCTGCCGGACTTCGCTGGGCGCGATCGTCCAAACCGGCCTGGAAGTCGCCAAGGCGAACGTAAAGCCCGGCGATACTTTTGCAGTCCGGGCGCAGCGCGCCGACAAAGCCCTGCCGTTTACGTCCCCGGATCTTGAGCGTGAACTCGGCGAGGCGGTCCGCCAGGCAACCGGAGCTCAGGTAGACCTGGACGACCCGGATACCACCATTTACGTTTCCACATCCACCGAAGAAAGCTACGTTTACGCCGAAAAATTTCCCGGACCGGGAGGTCTGCCGGTGGGCACCTCCGGCAGGGTGCTGTCCCTGTTATCCGGTGGTCCCGATTCCATCGCCTCGTCGTACTATCTGGCCAGGCGCGGCGCGCAGGTGGACTTCCTGCACTTCCACGTATTCCCGAATAAGGACGCCGTCCTGGATTCAAAAATTATCCCGATTGTCTCAAAACTATCCAAGTATACGCTTTCAGACCAGCTGTACCTGTCCAGCTATCTCCCCTTCGAGATGCAGGTCCTGGGGCTCCAGGTCCGGGATGCCAGGTACGAGCTGGTCGTGTTCCGCCGGTTGATGGCGCGGATCGCCGAGGCGCTGGCCCAAAAGCATGGTTATCAGGCCATCGTGTTGGGCGATAGCCTGGGGCAGGTGGCCTCGCAGACGATGGAGAACATCGCTGCCGTTGACGAGGCCGTTTCCATTCCG
>DATCIL010000310.1:0-1817 GCA_036507795.1 Anaerolineales bacterium
GTCGCCGGGCGCACCAAAAACGCTCTCCTCACCATCCTCACCGGCATGTCCGCCTTACTCCTGTTGCAAGCGCTTACCCACCAATTCTGACACCTTCCATATTACGCATCCCGAACGACCCTTTACGCATTACGAATTACGTGTCGTCCTTCAAGACATCGTTTAATAATCTGAACCTTACTAACCGAAACAACCTTCAACACATCGTTTAATTTCCTCTCAAGAAGTGGTTTACTGCAAAGTCAATCACGGAGTGAAAAAGCGATGGCAGTGCTACCGCAACCGGGCGTTGGAACTCATCCGCCAGGGGCTGCACTTCTTCCTTGAGCGGGAAAGGGTGCTCTGCCAAACAAGTTCGCTCATTGACGTCCGGCGCAGCATCGTAAGTGCGCAGTCTGGCTCCTTGCGAAGTGAACTGGAGGGTCACCCATACCCCTCGATCGGGTTGTGACAGGGGAACCTCCCAATCCAGGTTCAGCACTCTCACCTGGTGGGCTGGGCTCACTCGGCGGATAAAATGGACCTGTCCGACCGTCAGGGGTAAGCGCGCAGGTGGCTTGAACCCTTGTGGAACCTGGGGCCAAACGATTTGCCCTGGATGAAGCTCCGCCGGACAACATCCCTGCAAAGCAGAATGGTGCTCACTGCGGCGATAGGCTTCAAAAAAAGCCGGTGAACAAGTCTGCACGGCCTGGAAATCAGGTAACTCGATCTTGTCCCAGACGTTCTTCGAGTAGTCCTGATGAAATCGCTCGACGGTGCCATTGCTTTCCGGGTGGCGGATGGGTGAGAAGACCAACTGGGTACCGACCAGCAAAGCTAAGCGCAGCACTTTGCCTAGCACTCCCGGATGAGTAAAGCCGCCGCTGAAGCAGCCTTCATTGTCCACCTGGGTAAACTCTGACAGGCCGATTTCACGCCAGACGTAGAGTAGGAAGTCGATCGCCTCCTGGGAACGCTTGCTCAGGAATGGCTGACCGGCTGGATAACGCGAGACGACATCGATGGCATTGAAGCAAGAGACACAGGGACCGCCCGGTAAGTAGTGTGGCACAATGTCGACTTGAATGAGTTGCAATGGCCTGGTCGGATGCAGATGTGGGTACACCACTTCCAAGGGTTCTTGTGGCTGGCGTGGCTGGGTCATCTGGGCAGCTCGCAGTTCCCGCTCGATGCTGGTGATGCTGGGCAGAGGCGTGACCCGGTTCTTGCGTAAGCGAGCGCGAACCGCATGGGCACCCATGTAAGACAGCTTGCCCGCTTCGGTGGCTTCGCCTTCTAATTGACTGCGGGCTTTGCGGATGGCTGCCCCCACGTTCGTGGGCAATTTCTGGGGCTGGTGTTGTGGGGTCCGTGACCGATCCTGAAGAGCCTGCCAGTCGTCTTCGGCAAAAAATCGCTTACGCCACTTGTAAACCCACATCACAGAACGGTTCAGTTCTTGAGCCACTTCAGCAGGAGATTTTCCGCTGCGAAGCAAATGGATGGCGGTTTTCCGGAGGGCATATTCGCTTTTACTCATCATCTTCACCTATTTCGACAAGAGTCGGACCTAGGTGAATCTTATTCCAGAGACGGGATTAAACGATGTCTTGAAGGTTCGGTTGTTAAGGTACTTTAAACGATGTCCTGAAGGTTTCTATGTTAGCGATTAAACGATGTCCTGAAGGTTGACACATAGATGTTACCATTGAATCGACACACAATATTTTCTCATGAGCGAGATTACTAACCCTTCCACCCGGGAAACCAGGCCGGAGCAATCCTCTTCCGCCCGGCCAAAACGTAGCTGGTTGACCGTGGTTATTTCCCTTGGG
>DATCIL010000311.1:0-2096 GCA_036507795.1 Anaerolineales bacterium
GTTCCAATCGGTGACCGGCTATGCCCACATCCTGCCGATGGCGGAGGCCGGGCAGGTCTTATTGGCGACGCACGTGGGGGAGGAGGTGCTGGAGCACGCCCACGGCTTCCCGCTGCGGGCGGTCGTCCCAACCCGGCGAGGCTGGTTCTGGGTCAAGTGGCTGGAACGGATCGAAGTGATCGCAATCTGAGGGGTTGGAAAGTTAGAACGTTCAAGAATTCGAACGTTTGAACGCTCAATGTCCCCATTACCGCCCTCAAGAAAGAAAAAATCTCTTAGCGTCTTTCACTCCCTTTGCACCTTAGCGTTAGATTTATTGTAACTACTCAGGCTGCTGACGCAGCCACTTTGGAAAGAGAAGGAGGAACAAAAGGTTGACCGGAAACTGCCATCCGCAGGGCATCTAAAGCGCGTAAGCCATTCTTACGAGCCGTGGAGACGTAGCTGCGGACCTGACAAAAAGCTTTAGCGCCTGCTTCTGAGCGGAAGCAACCGGACACCTTCTGTTTCACCTTCATCATGCGGATGTCACGCTCCGCCAAGTTATTGTCAAACGGCACCTTAAAATCACACATAAAAGCCAGCACGCCATCCTGATGTTGGCTCAAGCGGTCCAGTAAGTTCTTTGGTGGGCTTTGTTTCTTCCGTCCACGTTTCTTGGCGATGCCTTCTTGCTCAAGTGGGGGTGGATTTGCCAACATTCCTTGTTCAATGAGCTGTTGATAGCGGACCAAAAACTGGCTCTTCTGCCCATCCGGCAGGCAGCTTTGTCTATTCAGGCGGGCTTCATCCACCGCTTTCTTGATCTCGACCAGCAGTTTGATCATCCCTTCCGCCCAGTCTTGCCCATAGCGTTCATAAATAAACACCAGTTCGCGCAAGTGATGGGCATTGCAGAAGGCATGAAAAAGGTGGCTGTATTGCAGGTAAGACTTCCAACCATCATGGATCACCTTACCTTTCCGCTTGGGCAAGATCCCAATCGCTTCGAAGGCTTCTAACCCTCGCTTGGGATGAATTTCGTAGTAGGTCAGCCACTCGGTACTGGTCAGATGCAGCCACTGTAGCCCACCCCCAATCCGGGCCCCAGTTTCGTCGTGGTGGGTTGGGTCTTCTTGATCGGTCAGATGCTGTTTGATCTGTTGAGTGACCGGGGCGACTTGCTCTGCCGCCTGAAAAACAGCTTCCACTACCGTTCCTTCTCCGAGTTGATGACCGTACACATCCTGGATAATTTCAACCGTGCGCTCCAGAGGAATGGCGTGATATTGATTGAAATACACCATGCGAGCCTGCAGCTCCGGACCATATTGCACTGGTTGGGTTACACCTTCTGGAAATTCAGCCCGATTGATGGTTCCACACCCCTGGCAGGTCTTGATCTCTGCCCGATGTTCGGTCACTTCCACTTTCACCGGTGGAATATCGAAAACCTGGCGGCGCTCCAGATCCATCACCGGCGCATCTTTCTGGGGAGCCTGGCAACATTTGCAGCGCTGCACTCGATGCACTTCGACATGATCTGGCTTGGCTACTGCTTTCAGCGTGTGGCCTTCATGGCCCGGCTGTCCACCGCTCTTCTTCCCGCTCTTTTCTCGCAAGCTGCGGTTGCGGGGTTTCTTGAGACCATCACTGGAAGGCGGCTTGCTGCTGTTTCGGCTGTTCTTGTTGATCTGGTCTTCAAGGGCTTGCAGTCGAGCGAGTAACTGCTCGATGATCGCTCGTTGTTGGCAGACTACGGCATTTTGAGCTTCAAACAACGCAATGACCGCTTCAGGCCCTTGCTGAAGTGCGGCAAGCATATCGTCTCGGGTGGGTAGTTCCAGCGGTGGCATCCACTATATTTTCACTGGCTTTTGCCGTTTTGACAATGCTAAAGTTCAACAGGTTTTATGCCTGAGTAGTTACTCGAAAATATGGCTTTCTCATGTTTCCTTGACAGATAGATAAAAAAGACCCTCTTCGGTAAAATGGTTGCACTCAAACAGCCATCACATCGAGGAGGATCTGATATGGAGTATAGCACGCTTGAACGCTGGCAGGAAATCAGTGAGACGGGCGTCGTGTTTGACGGCAATAGCCTGTATGCTCGTTTT
>DATCIL010000312.1:0-1246 GCA_036507795.1 Anaerolineales bacterium
GGCGGACTACGAAAAGCTCATCACCGTGGATGAGGTGGACCTGGTTGTCGGTCCATTTTCCAGCTTCCTGGTAATCCCAACCTCTGAAGTGGCGGCCCGCTACGGGTATGCCTTCGTAGAACCAGCCGGCGGGGCGCCTGATGTTTTCAACCGGGGCCTGGAAAATATTTTCTTTGCCCAGCCCGCGCCCGGCGACGAACAAGCGGACCCATTCGCAGACTACATCCTTGGCCTTCCCGAAGACATGCGCCCGGCGACCTTCGCAATCGTCAGCCAGGACGATCCCTTTACGCTGGGTGTTATGGACAGGCTTCGCACCCAGCTCACCGAGGGCGGATTAGAGATCGTGTTTGATGAAATTTACGCCCCGGAGACCACCGATTTTTCCGCAATCGCCATCCAGGTAGCTGACCTGGATCCAGACCTGATCGTTGGTGGCACCGTACTCGAGGATTCAATTGGGCAGATCCGCGCTTACCAGGAAGCGGGCTACCAGCCGCGTGGGGCTTTCTTCACCACTGGCCCCTCCTTGCCAGGACCGTTCCGCGAAGGCCTGGGCGAAGCAACCGAAGGAATCTTTGCGGCCATGTCCTGGTTCCCGGAAGCCGAGGAATTCGAGAACGCCGAGTTCGTGGAGAAGTACGTTGAGATGTTCGGCGGCGATCCCGGCGATATTCCGGAAGATGCAGCCAATGCCTTCACGGTAGGGCAGGTGCTGCAGCAAGCGGTCGAAAACATCCAATCCATCGACAACGCCGCACTGATCGAAGAGCTGCACAGCGCGGAATTCCAGACAATCGTCGGACCGCTGAGCTTCGACGAAGTGGGCCGACCGCAGGGCAGCTTCATGATCTTGCAGTGGCAGGGCAACACCTTCGCCATTGTCGCTCCTGAAGAGCGCGCTCGGGCTGAAGCAATCTGGCCAAAGCCTGAGTGGTAAAGGCATCGCAGAGAACCTTGCGAAGGTTTTGCGTCCATGCGTTGATCCCAGTAATCCAACCTTCGCAAGGTTTAGCTTAGAAAGTTTACGGTCAGAGAGGCCGATTTGGGTCTGGCCTCTCCGACCCCTTGAGGTGACAGCCATGCATCTGCCATCTACAAACGTATTGGTACAGGTAGTCATCGTCGGTTTTTTAACCGGTGGCGTCTATGCCCTGATGTCTGCGGGACTTACCCTAATCTTCGGCGTCATGAAAGTGATCAACATCGCCCACGGCGCATTCCTGGTCCTTAGCGCTTATATCGC
>DATCIL010000313.1:0-1199 GCA_036507795.1 Anaerolineales bacterium
GGCGGACTACGAAAAGCTCATCACCGTGGATGAGGTGGACCTGGTTGTCGGTCCATTTTCCAGCTTCCTGGTAATCCCAACCTCTGAAGTGGCGGCCCGCTACGGGTATGCCTTCGTAGAACCAGCCGGCGGGGCGCCTGACGTTTTCAACCGCGGCCTGGAAAATATTTTCTTTGCCCAGCCCGCGCCCGGCGACCAGCAGGCGGACCCATTCGCAGACTACATCCTTGGCCTTCCTGAAGACATGCGCCCGGCGACCTTCGCAATCGTCAGCCAGGACGATCCCTTCACGCTGGGCGTTATGGACAGACTTCGCACCCAGCTCACCGAGGGAGGTTTAGAGCTGGTGTTTGATGAAATTTACGCCCCGGAGACCACCGACTTTTCCGCCATCGCCATCCAGGTTGCCGACCTGGATCCCGACCTGATCGTGGGCGGTACCGTCTTGGAGGATTCAATTGGGCAGATCCGCGCTTACCAGGAAGCGGGCTACCAGCCGCGTGGAGCTTTCTTCACCACAGGCCCCTCCTTGCCTGGACCGTTCAGTGAAGGCCTGGGCGAAGCAACCGAAGGGATCTTCGCGGCCATCTCCTGGTTCCCGGAAGCCGAGGAATTCCAGAACGCCGAGTTCGTGGAGAGGTACGTTGAGATGTTCGGCGGCGATCCCGGCGACATACCAGAGGATGCGGCCAATGCCTTCACTGTGGGGCAGGTGCTGCAGCAAGCGGTCGAAAACATCCAATCCATCGACAACGCCGCACTGATCGAAGAGCTGCACAGCGCGGAATTCCAGACTATCGTAGGACCGCTGAGTTTTGACGAATTGGGTCAACCTCAGGGTAGCTTCATGATCTTGCAGTGGCAGGGCGATACCTTCGCAATTGTCGCTCCTGACGAGCGCGCCCAGGCCGGATCAATCTGGCCGAAGCCCGAGTGGTAAACGCATCGCAGAGAACCTTGCGAAGGTTTTGCGTCCATGCGTTGATCCCAGTAATCCAACCTTCGCAAGGTTTAGCTTAGAAAGTTTACGGTCAGAGAGGCCGATTTGGGTCTGGCCTCTCTGACCCCTTGAGGTGACAGCCATGCATCTGCCATCTACAAACGTATTGGTACAGGTAGTCATCGTCGGTTTTTTAACCGGTGGCGTCTATGCCCTGATGTCTGCGGGACTTACCCTAATCTTCGGCGTCATGAAAGTG
>DATCIL010000314.1:0-3909 GCA_036507795.1 Anaerolineales bacterium
TCCGGGGTTGCGCCGTAGGCGGCATCGCCCAGCAAGATGATGTCCGGGTCCTGTACCAGTAGTTCCTCGATGCTGATCTGCGGGTACTGGTCCTCCAGACTGGCGGCGATGTTTTCCCCACCGGCCAGTTCGATCAGGGTATTGATAAAAGTTCCCGAACCGGCGGTGTACGGCGCGCTGGGATCAGTGCTATCCAGCTCGTAGAAGACGCCGGGTCGTTCCTCCACCCCGGCAATTTTTTCCTCAACTGCGTCTACCCGTGTTCTTAAGGAATCAATCAGGTTGGCAGCCTCCGCTTCGTGGCCGGTGAGCTGCGCCAGCACGTTCAGGCTGTCGTACATCGCTTCCAGCGTCGTCGGGTTTGATACGAGGAACACCGTCAATCCCAGATCCTCCAGCGTTTGCACCTGCTCCGGCGTGTTGATCTCCGCGGCCAGCACCAGGTCCGGTTCCAGCTCCACAGTCGCCTCGTAGTTGAAATCGCTGAAGAAACCGCCGATGCTCGGGAGGTCGCTCACTTCCGGCGGGTAGTTCGAGAATTCATCCCTTCCGATTACTTGCTCATCCGCCCCAATTGCGAAGAGGCTCTCGGTGATCGAGGGTGCCATAGATACAATCCGCTGTGCCGGCGCTTCCAGCGTTACCGTGCGTCCAAGTCCATCGGTAAGTACGATTGCCTCTGGAGTAGGCTCGGACATCGGCGTTGGCTGGCTGGTAGGAGATGGTTCGGGCCCGGCGGTGTCGGTTGCTGATGGAACGGTAGCTGTATTGCCTGGCTGCAGGGCCGGACTGGTCGGCGTCGCTTGCGGTGAGCATCCCGACAGCACCAAAACGCCTGCTACTGCCAGGATGGCAAGTCTATAAGATAATTTTCGGTACACAAAACTCCTCCGTGATGGTTGTTAGTGTGAAAGTTGATTAACTTTCAAAGGTAACCTCTTTGCCTGAGCGATTGTCTTCAATCGCCATTGCCTAATTGCCTAATCGCCTGATTTCCTAAGAAAAAACCCCTGTCCTCGGACAGGGGTGGGGGTTCAATTGACCTTTCTTGAAACAGGCGCTCCCACCTCCTTTCCGCGAGGTTGTGGTAAACCCACCAAGGCGGGCGGCCTGGCTCGTTATTCAGGTAATCTGACGGTCCACCAGTCTGGTAGTCTATTCCTGATTGACCACTCGACTAAGTGCCTAAGCGACTATCTGACTAACTTACAGTTGCGCGACAGCGCCGGACTCTCACCGGCTTCGCCATTAAACCTTCCCATCCGGGGGAGCAGGTACCTTGGCGGTGAGTTATTAAATTGTGCTTCTATTGTACGGCAGCATTACTGCTTCGTCAAGTAATGTTAGATATTTGCCACCAGCGAGATCACCATAGACAGGATGATGATCACCCCAATCGCCACGAAGACCATCTGCGAGAAGCTTAATCGCCGCTTCTCTCTTCCTGAACTGCTCTTTTTCTTCTGTGCCATTATTTAACTCCATTAAACTGGTCGGAACAAACAGGTTTCCCTTACCCATCTTTCTACCTGTCTACTTTGTCTACCTCTTCTACCTTGTCTCCCTCTCCTACTCCAACCCCTCTTTTATTGCCATCGCCACCTGGGCCGTCACACCTGGAATCGCCGTCAGCTCCTCCAACGAAGCTTCCTTGATCCTCTCAATCGAACCGAACCGGTTCAATAGGGCTTTGCGCCTGGCGGGGCCGATACCAGCGATGGCGTCCAGCCTTGAGGCCAGCCCCGTCTTGGTGCGGCGTTTGCGGTGAGAAGTGATCGCAAAACGGTGCGCCTCATCCCGGACCCGTTGGATCAAGTACAGGCCCTGTGATTTCCGGGGCAGCAAAATTGGCGCCGGTCTTCCCGGTACGAACAGCTCTTCGTGCTGTTTTGCCAGACCGGCCACCGGGATCTTTTCCAGCAGGTCGAATTTTTCCAGGACTGCGACCGCCCGGCTGAGCTGTCCCTTGCCGCCGTCTACCAGTAGCAGGTCCGGCAACAAGGAGAAGGCTCTGTCCGGTTTCTTCCCCGGAGCGGTTGCCATTTCTTGGGCTGCATTCCAGCGGTTGAAACGCCGCGTTAGCACTTCCTCCATACTGGCGAAATCATCCGGGCCGTCCACCGTGCGGATGTTGAAACGCCGGTAATATGTCTTGCGCGGCACACCCTGCTCGAACACCACCATGCTGCCTACCGCCGCGGTTCCCTGCGTGTTGGAAATATCGTAACATTCGATCCGGTTTGGCGGCTCGCCCAAATTTAAGGCCTCTTGCAGCTCCGCCAAAGCCTGTTCCTGGCGGTGCCGGTCGGCTTCCCATTGCGCCTGGAGAGAAGCCAGGGTCTCGGCGGCGTTCTCCGCGGCCATTTGGATCAGCTCTTTCTGCTGGCCCTCCCGGGGTACCACCAGCTCTACTCTTTCTCCGCTGCGCCGGTTTTTCAGCCACTGCTTGATGATCTGTAGCTCCTCGACCTCGTGCGGCAGCAATACCTGCGCCGGGATGTTGGGAGCCTGATCGTAGAATTGCTTCAAAAACTCAGCCATCACGTCCGCGTCGGGTGTTTCTTCAGCGCCTTCCAACAGGAAGTACTCCCGGCCGATTAGCTTGCCGTTGCGGATGAAGAATACCTGCACGCACGCTTCCCCGTCAGCCCGCGCCATGGCGATCACGTCCGAATCAATATACTCCGCCGAGACCACTTTTTGCCGCTCCACGACCTTCTCGATGGCGTGCAGCTGATCGCGGATCGCCGCCGCCCGTTCGAATCGCAGCTCCTCGGCCGCCTTTTTCATTTCCGTCTGCAAGCGGGAGACGATCGGCTCGGTCCGCCCCTCCAGGAATTTGCACAGGTCATCGATGATCTGCCGGTAACCGGCCTGATCGATGGCGCCGATACACGGTGCTGTGCACAGTTTGATGTCGTAGTACAGGCAGGCGCGCTCATCCTGCCCCGTGATGGTGCGATCGCAGGTCAGGTAGGGGAAAATGCGCCGGAGCAGGTCCAGCGTCTGGTGTACCGCCCACACGCTGGTATACGGCCCGAAATAACGCGACCCATCGTTAGCCATCTGCCGTGTGACAGTCACCTTGGGGAATGGGTCCGCCCAGTGCACCTTTACGTAAGGGTAGCGTTTGTCGTCCTTCAGGCGCACGTTGTAGTACGGGCGATGCTTCTTGATCAGGTTCATCTCCAGGATCAATGCTTCCAGCTCCGACCCCACCACAATCCATTCGATATCCGCGATCTTACGGACCATGTGCTGCGTGCGCGGGCTGTGCTGGGCGCTGGCCTGGAAATAGGACCGCAGCCGGCTGCGCAGGTTGATCGCCTTGCCAACGTAAATTACCTTAGCATCGGCGTTCTTCATTAAATAGCAGCCTGCCTTGGCTGGCGCGGTATCTAAAATGGCCTGGACCTTATTGTTGACTGCCATGATGATTTATTTTAGCATACCCACGTTAACCTTAAATAAAAATACTGCTCTTACGGCTCCAGCCTGACCTCTACGCTGCTCAGGTGCACATCTCCATTAAAGGCCGGGCTGGGGTCCCGAACCACCACACGCCCCGCACCCGCTGTCTGGACATTGTAAGAAACGTCGGCGCTGAAAGGTCCGGGATGGCCCATCTCGGGCGACTGCACCGTGACCGGCTGGCTGCCGGCCAGGCTGCCCTGCTCATCGTACACTTCAACCAGTAAATGTTGCTCAAAACTCGCCAAGCCGAATCCCTCCACGTGCACCATCCCTCCGCTGATGCTGGCGCCCTGGGCCGGCTCCAGGATAACGATCCGCTCCGGGTGGGGCTCCACCGCGACGATATTCTCGGGCCCACTGGGAGCAATGCTTACTCCAACTGCAGCAAGATGCGTTATACCGCCGTCCCGCGCGCTGGTCGCAAAAACCTGGATG
>DATCIL010000315.1:0-1142 GCA_036507795.1 Anaerolineales bacterium
CGTACAGCAGATGAATGCCCCCGGGCTGAAGGGCATGAGTGATTGGTATTTGGTCACGCAATTGAAAAATTTCAAACAGGGGATTCGCGGCGCCCATGCGCGAGACCTGTACGGATCCCAGATGGCGTTGATGGCCGCAATTCTGAGCGACGACCAGGCGATCAATGACCTCGTTGCCTACGTCAATACCTTCGAATGATGGGACTCAAACGAATCGCGCATGAGCAAGAATTAGCGAACAGGAGATTTTGATGGATTACGTCGCGCATGACGCATCGGCTTACGCCCCGCCTGCCGAAGTCGGAGAGATGGAGCTTTACCATCCGAAAACTTTCATCGGCAAGTACATCTGGAGCCAGGACGCCAAAGTCATCGCCATCCAGTACGCGGTCACCGCGATCGGGATCGGCCTGGTGGCATTGGTGTTGTCGTGGATGATGCGGCTGCAGCTGGCTTACCCGAACAGCTTCTCTTTCATCGACCCCAGCAACTACCTTCAGTTTGTCACCCAGCACGGGATGATCATGGTCATTTACCTGCTCACCGCGCTGTTCCTGGGAGGGTTTGGCAACTACCTGATCCCGCTGATGGTCGGCGCCCGCGACATGGTTTTCCCCTATGTCAACATGGTGAGTTACTGGGTCTATTTGACCGCGGTGCTGTTATTGGTCGCGAGTTTCTTCGTGCCGGGCGGGCCCACCGGCGCCGGCTGGACCCTGTACCCGCCCCAGGCAATCCTGCAGGGCACGCCGGGGGCGACCTGGGGCATTATTCTGATGCTTGTTTCGCTGGCTTTGTTCATCGTTGGATTCACCATGGGCGGTTTGAACTATGTGGTGACGGTGTTGCAGGCGCGCACGCGAGGAATGACGCTGATGCGGATGCCCTTGACGATATGGGGCATTTTTACGGCCACCATCCTGGCGCTGTTGGCTTTTCCCGCCTTGCTGGTCAGCGCCATCATGATGTTGTTCGACCTGTTGCTGGGCACGAGTTTCTTCATGCCCGCCCTGGTCTCGATGGGACAGCAGAGTGAGCACACGGGAGGCAGTCCGGTGTTGTTTCAACACCTGTTCTGGTTCTTCGGCCATCCCGAGGTCTACATCGTCGCCCTGCCTGCCTTCGGCATCGTCTCCGATCTC
>DATCIL010000316.1:0-2137 GCA_036507795.1 Anaerolineales bacterium
AACGGGTTTTAGCATGGCGTTGAATGCATCGCCGGTGAGCACCGGCACCACTGCCGCCAGCGCGGCATTCCCGATGGCGCCGACGAACATCATGAGGATGATCCAGCCATGCCGCCGGGCATGCGACCAGACCCAGCGCGCCGGGCTGGTCCGGTCCGAGGCATGGGTACGGTGCAACGAAAATTCAGCAGGAGAGGTTGTAATCGATGTCATGGGGCAAAAAAATTCTCGCGGCCGCAATAGACTGCGAGAGCGAAGGTGTAACCAAATTCTACCACGCCCGGCGTAACCCTGGAAACAGGACTGTGTTACCAACGTTCTTGTTTAGCGTGCAAAAGCACGAGAATAAGAAGGGTCGAACGTCTGGAAAAAGACAGGCGAAACAACTCTTGTCAGTGAGGGAGGGACTCCTGTACACTGGAGGGCATGAGCAAAGGACGTCAGCGGCATTCGCATTCTCCTGAAACGAAAGCGGAAGAGATCCGTGGATTGAAGGACCAACTGTCGCAGGCGCTGGAGATCATTCAGAAACAACAAAAGCAGATCGAACGGCTGCAACAGATCGTGGAACAGCAGCAGGCAGAGATCGAGGATCTGAAGCGGATCGGGAAGCGTCAGGCGGCTCCGTTCGCGCGGCGGCACTGGGTGGAGAAGCCGAGACGTCCGGGACGTAAAGCGGGACAGGGCAAGTTTGCTCGTCGTGAACTGCCGAAAGTGGTGAAGATCCATGAAACGAAAGAAGCGAAACTGGATGGCTGTCCGGAGTGCGGGGGACATCTGCAGGCGATCCGCCAACAGGAGCAGTACGTCACGGACATTCCGGTGGTGGAAGTGCAGACGACCCGCTTTGTGACCTACAGTGGTTACTGTCGGGAATGTCGTAAACGTGTACGCTCGCACCATCCGGAGCAGACTTCGGAAGCAAGCGGTGCGGCGGGCGTGCTGGTTGGACCGCGTGCCAAAGCCCTGGCGGCGGATCTCAAGCATCGACTGGGGGTCTCGTACGGCAAGGTCAGTGAAGTGCTCAATGACACCTTTGGACTGCAAGTGAGTAGAAGTGGCTGGTGTCAAGCCGATCAGAAGCTGGCGCGTACAGCCCAGCCCGTGTATGCTGAGTTGCTGGAGGCTATTCGCCGGTGCAGTGTAGTCAATGCGGATGAGACCGGTTGGCGGATCGGGACGCTGGCCGCCTGGCTGTGGGTGTTCACGCATCAAGAAGTGACCGTGTATGCCATCCGCGATAATCGCAGCAGTGAGGTGGTGATCGATATTCTCGGTGAGCAGTTCCAAGGCATCCTGACCACGGACTGTTATCTGGCCTACGATGATCGGAAACTGAAGGAATGGCTCAAACAAAAATGTGTCGGTCATCTGCTGAAAGACTTGAAGGAGATGAAAGAGAGCAAGAGTGGCCGAGCCCTGCACTTTGCCCGCCAGGTGACGATTGTCTTGCAGGAGGCTCTGGCATTGAAAGCCGAGAAAACCCGCCTGGATCCCTTCACTTTTTATCAGCGAGCTCAGGAACTGGAATCTTATCTGGATCTCTTGATCGCACCGCACCGCCGCCTCTCCGATGGTGATAATGCCCGCTTCGCCAAGCGCCTGCGTAAACATCGTCCGCATTTGCTGCGCTTCCTGTATGTCGAAGCGTTGGAGGCCACCAACAATCTGGCAGAGCGCATGTTGCGCCCGGCGGTCATCACGCGCAAGACCAACGGTTGTAATCGCAACCGCAGCGGTGCAATGACCCATGCCATTTTGGCGAGTGTGTTGGTTACCTGTCGTCAACATTCCATTCCTATCTTGGATTATCTTGTCCAACTGCAACAATATGGTGGAACGCCGTCAGCTTTGGTCACAGCCACTCCACTAGACATGCCTGCTTCGCCTATCATTGCACGCTAAACAAGTACCTTTCAATCCCCAATCTTCCTGCAAGCATGGTTTTCTCAAAGCCGAGAATTTCTTAACGCGAATTACGCCTATGGGCGAATGGCGCAAATACATCAGAAAAACAATTCGCGTCTTTCGCCGTTTCGCGCCATTCGCGTTAAAGCTGTGCCACACCCCGTGGAATTTGACAATTGACTTCGAGAAGCAGGATATGGCTGAATCACATTGCAGATTCGAGCAATTG
>DATCIL010000317.1:0-4439 GCA_036507795.1 Anaerolineales bacterium
GGAGATTCCCGCGGTTACGACGCAGCAGATGGCTGAAGTTGACCGGCTGATGATTGAAGAGTACGGCATCCAGCAGATCCAGATGATGGAAAACGCCGGGCGCAATCTGGCTGAACTGGCCCGCCGAATGCTATCGGGGTCTATCGCCGATTGCAAAATTGTGGTTCTATGTGGAGGAGGCAACAACGGTGGAGGTGGGATGGTGGCGGCGCGCCATATCCATAACTGGGGCGCTTCTGTCGACGTGCAGTTAGCTGCCGAGGAAGCGCGACTGAAGGAAGTGCCTGCCCACCAGTGGAAAATCCTTAAGGGCATGCAGGTGCCGGGCATTAACGGAGCCCGGGAACCAGTGCAAAAGCCCGACCTGATCATTGATGCCATTCTCGGGTATGGATTGCAGGGAAATCCGCGCGGGGAAGCGGCCAAGTGGATCGAATGGACCAACGCCCAGGACTCTCCGGTATTGGCGCTGGACGCGCCCTCGGGATTGGATACCACCAGTGGAACGCCGGGCACGCCAACAATAATGGCAACGAACACGTTAACGCTTGCG
The DNA here is from genome assembly GCA_036507795.1 of Anaerolineales bacterium. Classification (GTDB taxonomy): domain Bacteria; phylum Chloroflexota; class Anaerolineae; order Anaerolineales; family UBA4823; genus DASQQR01. The sequence goes on from DATCIL010000317.1 coordinate 554, forward strand.
CTGCCGAAAACCGGTCTTTTGAAACCGGAAGCAAAAGAATATGTGGGAAAGCTTTACCTGGCGGATATCAGCGTACCGCGGGAACTGTACCGGAGAATGGGGATCGAGGTGGGAACGCTATTTGGTGAGGATACGATTGTGGAGGTACACATTTAATCGTTGTCATGCTGGCCTCATGTTTTTTTGTCTGGTGAGCCAGGCCTCCAATTTTTCTATACGCTCTTCATAGTATTCTTCACAATCAGGACAGTGGGCAAGGTAGCTGCGCACGGCGATTTTCAAATCCTTATCGTCCGCACCAGCAATCGCCAGACTGGCGAGCTGATCCAGAATCGCAAAGCATTCATCACAGGTTAATGTGACATTATTACCTGGTTCATTGGCAGTTGCCATAACGAGCCAAAAAGGGCGAATGCGATTGGACATGGATAACGGGGTCAATCTGTCAGAAGAGGAGCGCTGATCTCATAGACGGCTCGGGCGTATTCCAGCAGGCGATCTGCGGGGCGATCATCGCCGGCCAATTCGCTATAAGGCAAGAGCGTGCCCTGCCAGCTTCCGGTGAACCAGCGCGCGCCGGGAGGCAGAGGCTTGTCGAGCAGCTGCTCCGCTTCAAAGGGCCAGGGGTTGGAATAGAAATAAGGCTGCGGATGGTTGGGTTCGCCCGGCGAAAAACCCAGGTTGAGCTGCGAGGGGTATTTCTTGACCTCCCCGCCTTCGTTATATTCAATTGTGCGGGTGCCAAACCATTCAAAAGCCAGGTCGAAGCCGTGAGGCCAGAGCTGGACAGGGCCTTTGTCGCCCTCCAGCCCATTTCGATGCGTTTTGAATATGCGGTCGGCATTGAGCAGAGCAGTCAGGTACCTATCGACCATTTCGGGATTGTATTGCCTCGGCTCGCCATTCTGGAACTTGTGCCTGGCGTACTCTCCGGCCAGTCCCAGATCCGCCACAGCGGCGATCAGGCGGTCTCCAAATTCAGTTGAAGACAGACCCTGGCGCATGTTGAAATCCTGGATTTCCCCTCGGCTGGTAGTGAGGCTAACTTTGTGCTCCCACAGATTCACCGTGAGATACAGCGTTTGACCATCCGGTAACGCGATCGGTTCGGTCACCAGGCCAGCGGGCTGGACCTTTAAACTGATGTGCCACCAATTCGGTTGAGGGTCCGCATGAGCTCGCGGAATGACGCCCACGGCCCGCGTGTACCAGTGCAGGGTATCTCGAGTAGATTCCCAACCATCTAGTGAAGGAAAGACAGGTTTTGATGACATGGATTCACCTCACAATTACTATCCACAAAATAGACCAAGAGGTCCATCGACGCTCCAGGTGCAGCCGGCAAAGGCGACGGTGAAGAACAAGACAGCCTCGGCTACCAGCATATTCCAGTTCTGACCCTGTTCGCATTGATAAGCTCTGTTGACGTTTATGTCCTTGGGCCTTACGCCGGCCAGGGAGATATAATTTAGATTCAAGAAAATCGCTACCAGGATGGCAACTGGCGTCAGGAAACCGAGGGTCATACCGATGCCGATCGCCAGCTCGCCCAGGAGGATGAGATAGGGAAACCAGGAAGCGTTTGGCGCTACCAGACGCTTGATAAGCCGTCCGAAGGCCGGCAGGGGGTGGTTGTCTGCCAGGGATAAGGTCCAATCGACCATCTGGCCGCCGACAAATTTCCGATGGGGTTTATGCAAAAAACTTTTCAACCACCACAAACCAATCCCAATTCGAAGAACGGCGAGCCATTGGCTGACGGTCAAAAAACCGAAGGTACCTTCCATGTGATTATCTCCTTGTACGCCCAGGCAGGAATTACCTGGAAGGGCGCTCCTTGTTTTTGTACCTGACGTCCGATGACCTGCCGTTCTTACTTTAACGCATACTCCTAACCAGAGATCACCTCGAAACCATGTTTTGCAGCTCCATATAGGGCGACTTCGCGCTGCATAATGACGTGAACGGGGACCTGCGATAACAATTTCGCAAAACGCCCTTTGCGAGTGAAAGCCTGCATGAAGCTTTCTTTTTTGAGCTGCGGCAAAATGCGCGGCGGAATCCCTCCCCCCAGATACACTCCCCCGACCGCCAGGACTTTCAAGGCCAGATTGCCGGCCTCGCTACCCAGGACAGAGACGAAACGCTCCAGGGTAGCGACGGCAATATCCACTTCTACCTCAATTGCCGCCCGGACAATCACGGGGGTCCGGTCGCTGGCTTCATCCAATTCTTGGCGCAGCCAAACGGGTTCGGAAAAGCGCCCGCTATCTTTCAGGTGGCCATAGATGTTGGGCATTCCCATGCCCGAACAGACCAGCTCGTAGCTGACGTGATCATATTTGCGCTGAAGGTAGATCAGAAGATCGACCTCTTCGAGGGTAGTGGGGCCAAAATCCGTATGCCCACCTTCGGACGGCGAAGGCACATGACGCTTACCATCCCAAACCAAAAAACCCTCCCCCAGCCCGGTGCCCGGCGCGATGACGGCGATGGCTCCCCGAGGATCCCGTTTTCCGGGATTGAGGGTCTCCAGGTCATCGTCTTCCAGAAGGGGGACAGCATGGGAAATGGCATTAAGATCGTTCAGCAGGCGCACGGGAGCGCCGCCCAGGGCCGCGCTGAGCGCCTGCTCCTCAATCATCCATGGCAGGTTGGTGATTTTTGCCCGCCCAGCCAGAACCGGCCCGGCCAGACCGAAGGTGGCCTCGGCGATCTCTACCTCATGCCTGGCCACGAACTCCTCCACAATGGCTTCCAATGAATCATATTTACTGCTTGGGAACGTCTCTATCACCAGAGGATGATGAGGACCCTGTTCTGAAGAGAAGGTAGCCAACCTTGTATTGGTCCCGCCGATATCACCAGCCAGAATTTTCATGTCGCCTCCATACAGATCCAGGTAATTTCAGCAATCTCTTAAGAATTGGGAGAAGGAGTAAAAGCATAGCGATGCTCAATCCGAGGTTTCGATGCCAATACAATTATACAGGTGAATGTGGGAGTGTATACTTTGAGGGCTGTGGAACGAATATTGGGTAAGACTTTTTCTATACGTGACGTCCGGATTCGGAAGAGTATACAATGGAGGACAGAATGAATGAATTGAAAAATTTTCGGGCTGAAAAGGATCGCTTTTTCGCCACGCATCCGCAAAGCCCGCTGACTCACGAGCAAAGACACAACTTTAATGGACTGGAATATTTTCCCGAAAATGAGGACCTGCGCCTTGAAGTGGAAGTTGAAGCGTTTCCGGACCGCGAACAAATCCTGATGCAGACTTCGACGGGTGACGTGCAGGAATTCGTCCGCTACGGCAAGTTTCGATTCTCGGTGGAAGGAGCGGAAGCCGAATTGACCGTCTTCGCCAACCAGCACGGCTTCTTCATTCCTTTTGTCGATTCCCTGACGGGCGTCGAGACGTATCCGGCGGGTCGCTACCTCGATCCGGAACCATTGGATGATGGCAGATTTCTGATCGATTTTAATCTGGCTTACAACCCTTACTGCGCCTACAATGAACTTTACTCCTGCCCGCTGCCTCCGGCCGAAAACCGGTTGAAGGTGCCCATCCGGGCCGGGGAGAAGATCTTCAAAGATTAGCCATCTTATAAAGAACTGCCCGGATTACGTTTGGACTCAGTGATTTTCTCCAGACCTGCTTGTAGGGCGCATGTGCGGAGACCGCATCAAGAAGGGCGGAGCGCAGAACCGGGTTGTTATGAGCGGCCCGGATCACCGGATCCAAGAGGCCATATCGGGAGAGCAGGATTACCATCGAGCGCATAGAGCGCCCATAAGGCAAATCTTCGATAATATCCTGGTTGGCAAAACGGTAGCCCTGGTGAAAGGCATTTTTAGAATAGCCATCCCTGAGAATGGTCTC
>DATCIL010000318.1:0-2055 GCA_036507795.1 Anaerolineales bacterium
GTACAGGCGGGGTCTTCGTGCAAATAGTCCCCGAAAGCGGCGTATGCGCGGCAGCGACAACCACCACACAGTTCGTTGAACTCGCAATCGCCGCAGCGTCCCTTGAGATTCCGCGCGTCTCGAAGTTGGAGCAAAACCGGAGAGGATTCCCAAATCTCGGTAAAGCTCGTTTCCCGCACGTTGCCCGCTACAACGGTCATGTACGGACAGGGGGTGACGTTCCCCTCGGGCGTGATCCGGCAGTACTCGCTCCCGGCCATGCAGCCGCCGCTCTCCAGGCCGCCCAGGCCTCTCTCGTAGGAAATTCGCTTGAAGTGGGGGGCACACTTGGAACGCACCAGCATAGGTTTGTGCTGGTCTTGTACGTCCACCAGATAGGAGAGCATCTCCTCCGTGCCTTCCGCTGAGAGGTCGTTCATCTCCTGGCCGCGGCCGGTTTGCACCAGGAAATACAGATTGAAGGACCAGGCGCCCTTTTCGCGGGCGAATTCGATCAACCGGGGAACTTCAGCGTAATTCATATCCATGATCGTGGTTTGCACGAGAACTTCCAGGCCGTGAGCCCGGCAGATGTCCAGGGCTTTGACGGAATACTCCCAGGCATCCGGCCCGCCGCGGAAACTGTTGTGCTTTGCGGGATCCAGCGAATCGATGCTGATGCCCACCCCCTTCACGCCACATGCCACCATCTTCTCCGCGACCCTGTCAGTGATCAGCACGCCGTTGGTGCCCATGACCACCCATATCCGTTGATCTGAGGCATAGCGGGCGATTTCGTATATATCCTTGCGCAATAGCGGCTCCCCTCCGGTCAGGATCAACATCTCCGTGCCCAGGGCTTTCATCTCGCCAATCAACTCGAGGCACTCCTCAGTGGTGAGTTCATCCTCGGCTTTGCGCCCGGCTTCCATGTAGCAGTGCGGGCAGCGCAAATTGCACTTTTTGGTGAGGTTCCAAGAGATTAAAGAGGGTCGGAAACCGTTGGTTGCCCTCATAATATCTGCTCCTGATGTCGCTTGCGCCAATTTGTAAAGCCGGTCCACGCCGAACGCGCCAGCATGAAAACGATAACAGCCATCAAAGCCGCGTTGACGAAGGCAACCGGCTGCGCTCGGATTTGGGTAACGCTGAACGGCAGTAGCTCCACGTGCACACCGCGCCCATCGTTGAAATAGGTAAACGCTCGCCAGCTATTTGAGAACACAAGTAATCCCGAAAGGGGCCACCATCCCCGGTAGATCAGCACCGCAAAAATGAGAAGGAAAATCGCTCCAATGCTCAATTCAGCAACCGGGTTCTCGCGACCTTCCGGCACAAGTCCGGCAAGAAATGTGATCAGGATCACCAATAAACCTATCCCGCCGTAGGCCAGGGCCGCGGATTTGTGGGGGTCGCGCAGGCGTTCCATATCCTACATTTCTGTCATTCCCAGAGCGTCGCGGGCTTCAGTCATGATGGCTGGCGTAATCTCGGCATAGCCTTTTTGCCGGGCGTAGTCGCCATAAAGGCGGCGAACCATGCCCTGCACAAACACGGGCGCGGCGGCAAGGCGTTTGAGAGCGGCCTCTGTCCACTCTGGCTCCGGACCTTCATAGACCGTCGGGGCGGTTCTCTGTCCGGCCAGTGCTCCCCGGATCATCGCCATGGGTTCCGGCGCTGCGTGGATCGCTTCGTGCCCGATGGTTACTCCCAGGCTGCGCACTACCTGGGTCTCCCCGGAGTTTGTGATCATGGATATCGAGCGTTCACAATTGGGACAGGCGTAGCGAATCGCCATCGAGCCACCACCCTCCGAGGCCATATTGTCGACAAACTCCATGACTCGCTGGCAATCGTTGCATAGAAATTTCATGTTAACACCTCTTCGAGTTTCCGGGCCAGAGCCAGGATTGCCCGGCCGGTGGGTGTGTCGCCATAATTTAGCACGAATGGCCTGCCGGCGTCGGTTGTGCGCGCCAGGCGGGGGTCAAACGGTATTTTTCCCAGGTAAGCGATTTCCATCTCGGTGGCAAAGGCCTGTGCTCCACCATCCGGGAAAAGCTCCTGAATGGTCTC
>DATCIL010000319.1:0-1225 GCA_036507795.1 Anaerolineales bacterium
GCCTACGGCATTGCGCTGGAACTTATCTCCGCCTTGGTGTTCGTTGGGGTTGCTGCACTAATTTTCTGGCAAAAATCTGCTGATCGCCCGGCGCTGTTTGCGGCCTCGACGCTTCTGCTCTTTGGGACGGCGACACAAACCTATGCAGTGCAGGCTTTGGTTGCAACACACCCCTCCTGGAGACTACCAGTCGACAGCCTGCACTTCCTGGGTTCGGCTTCCTTCAGCTTGTTCCTGTTCATCTTTCCAGATGGTCGTTTTGTACCCCGTTGGACGCGCTGGGTGGCGCTGGTCTGGATTGCCTGGCTATTTCCTCGCTACTGGTTTTCCGACTGGCCTCCCACTGGTTCCAACACCTGGCTCGCCTTGCCCAACTTGGTCGTCTGGTTGAGCGCCTTGGGTTCTGCAGTTTATTCACAGGTCTATCGCTTTCGAAAAATATCGAACAGAGTGCAGCGGCAGCAGACCAAGTGGGTGGTCTTCGGCATCGCCATGGGGTTAGCCTTATTTATCATTGTAAACATCGTGGTGTCTGCGACCGCGCCGGTTCCCATCTCCACAAGCGAAATAACAACGCTTATGGTCGGAGCCGCTCTTATGAATGGCGCGCTGCTGCTCATCCCCCTTTCAATTGGGATCGCGATCCTGCGCTATCACCTGTTCGACGTCGACATTCTGATCAACCGCACGTTGGTTTATCTCACACTGACCGCCATTGTCGTTGGTATCTACGTGCTCGTCGTGGGTTATCTCGGCACACTGTTTCAGGCGAGAAACAATCTCGCCATTTCGCTTGTCGCTACAGGTTTGGTTGCTGTGGTTTTTCAGCCATTGCGCCAGCGCCTTCAACGCAGCATCAACCATTTCATGTACGGCGAGCGCGATGATCCCTATGCGGTGCTCTCGCGCCTTAGCCAACGATTGGAAGCGACCCTCGCGCCCGAGGCTGTACTTCCCACGGTAGTGACGACAATGCGTGAGGTACTTCAACTGCCCTACGCGGCAATTTATCTGAAACAAGATCCTGATGGATATAAGATCGTAGCCGAATCCGCCTCGCTGGCATTGCGCACAGAAGGCGGGAAGATACGCGTGCCGGGCCTGGAGCGTGATGGATTGTGTATACCGCTTATTCATCAGGGAGAGACGCTCGGCTACATCGTTCTCGGTCCGCGCGCGCTGAATGAAGCCTTTAGCTCTACTGATCTGCGTTTGCTCGATGACC
>DATCIL010000320.1:0-1355 GCA_036507795.1 Anaerolineales bacterium
CCTATCCGGGAGTCTCTGCCGACCCTTGTTCACCCCAATGAATTCCTGGACGGGGCGGCGACCTCAGATGCTCGCCGAGGAGGAAAGGGCACATTTCCATGCACCTGGGAGTGGATGAATCATCCCGTGCTCCTGCGGCTACTCAGGGAGCATGGGAAACGGTTAAATTTCCTAGGGGTCATTTTACAGAGAACTCGGTTTGAGAGCGACTTTGGGAAGCAGGTCACCGCGGCCTGCGCTTCCCAGATGGCCAGACTGCTGAAGGCAGACGGTGCCGTCATCACCAGAACAGGCCCCTCGGGAAACAACTTCATTGATGCGATGCTGACCGTACAGGCGTGCGAAAGAAAAGGCGTGAAAACGGTTTTCTTAACCCCGGAGTGGGGTGGCCGGGAGGGCACTGAGTTGCCCCTCGTTTTCTACGTCCCTGAGGCCAGCGCCATGGTGACTACGGGCAGCTTGGACCGCGTGATCACCTTTCCAGCACCGGCTAAGGTTATCGGGGCGGGAGATACTCAGATCGTGGAAATAACGCCGGGAGATCCTCTCATTTCCCCTTCGACTTCTTTTGTTGGCGACAAGGGTTACCTCCAGGGTGGCATCGATTGGTGGGGCGGCACACGGCATACCTGCCAGGTGTACTGACGGTAGCAATGGGAACAAAAATAGGAGCTGATCATGAACAGACGCGTTGTTGGCCAGCAACTACGGTACTTCGCTTTTCTCTTGATTCTGCTGATGCTGATACTAAATGTTGCACCCCAGGGAGTTTTAGCGGTCGACAAGCTCGTTGGCATCCATACCGCTCAGTCGGTCTCTCAATGCATGCCCTGGATCGCTCAAGAAACCGGGCTCTTTCAAAAGTATAATCTTGATTTCCAGCTCATCTACATCGGCGCCTCTCCATTGGCAACTGCAGTGATGCTCGGCGAGGACGCCGAGGTTTCGGTTGGCGGGGGGTCGGCATTTGTCCGTGCCTTTGTGCAGGGCGCCACCGATCTTGTTTTTATCGGCGCGGTGAAAAATATCCTTACCCACGCGATTATGACCAGGCCAGAGATTAAAAAAATGGAAGATCTCAAGGGGAAAAAAGTCGGAGTCACGCGCATTGGCAGTAACAGCCATTACTTCACCGTACAGGCCATGCGGCGTTCAGCCTTAGATCCCCTCCGGGATATCACCTACATCCAGACAGGCAGGGAGGCCGACGCCCTCACAGCGCTTATAAGTGGCTCCATAGACGCTGCCACGGTGTCTCCACCCTTTGATGCCATGGCCCTTGATAAGGGGTTTCATGCCGTCGCATATGGGCCTGATCTCAAAATCCCATACGCAGCTACAGGTTTGGGGAGCCG
>DATCIL010000321.1:0-3820 GCA_036507795.1 Anaerolineales bacterium
AGCAGGGTAAGACTTTGCTGGTGGTAACGCACGATAAGGATCTGGCTCGCCGTGTGCCTCGGGTTGTAGAAATCATCGATGGCAGGATCACCCGGGATGAATTTGTCGGCGGCGCCGTTTGGACTGGTTACTAGTATGCCACCGATCTCCCCTTCTCCCAGGGTTGGGAGAAGGGGCCGGGGGATGAGGGCCGGTGAGACGCTTTGCTTGACCGATTGGCCGTTTGACACATGAACACGCAGAGGTAATATGGGCGTTCTGGGATTCAAATTATTTCGTGACCTGTGGAATAACAAGGGTCGCACATTACAGGTAGTTTTCATCATCGGATTGAGCGCCGGATCCATCGGCATGATTATGGGCACGCGCAACCTGATGATCCCCGGCATGCAGGAAATCTGGCAGTCCCAGAACCCGGCCATGATCAACTTGTTCACCGGTTACCTGGATGAAGACGAGCTGCTGGTGTTGGAGCACGAAGATGGTGTGACGCTGTTGGAGGGGAAGAGTAATACCATTATCGAGTGGCGCCTGAATCCTGAAGGGGAATGGCAGCAGGCTGGTCTCACCGTCAGGGCCGATTATGAGAATCAAAAATTGAACAGGCTGGAGCTGATGGATGGGTCCTGGCCCGAAGACGACATGATCGCGGTAGGTCAGGATGCGGAATCTTTCTTCGGCATCCCTCCAGGCGAGGAAATTTACCTGCGCGTCAACGAGCGAGAATACAAAGTCCAGCTTGTTGGTACGGTGTATGATCAGCTTGTTCAACCGGCATATTTTGGCGGCATGGCGCAGCTCTATACCACCGGCGACTATTATGAGAAGCTCGTGGGAACTTCGGGTTTCAACCAGGTGTTGGTTTCTGCTCCCGAATATGATGAGGTCGCCGTGACCGGCCTGGCCGACCGCTTGCAGGAAAAACTGCGCAAGCAGGGCTACGATTCGGGTCGCTTTATCGTCGATCCCAACGAGCACATCTTCCAGAACCAGATGGATGGGATCTTTCTGGTTCTGACCATCCTGGGGTTTGTGGCTCTGGGTTTGGGCTTGCTCCTGGTCTACAATACGGTTAACGTCGTCATCGCCCAACAGGTGGATCAGATCGGCATCATGAAAGCGGTTGGCGCCGGGACCGGCCACATATTGCGCTTGTTTTTTCTCACTGTTTTTATATATGGTCTGCTGGCCCTATTGCTGGCGCTTCCCATTGCAGTGTTCGGCGCCTGGGGCATCACCACCTGGCTGGTCGGCAGCTTCGGCGCCGATCTCGGGTCGTTTGAGCTGTCGCAGCCGGCTGTACTCCTCGTGGCGCTGCTTTGCTTAATAGCGCCGGTGCTGGCCTCCCTGGTCCCTGTGATTTCCGGGGCGCGTGTCACCGTCCGTGAGGCCATCAGCACCTACGGGCTGAGCACCAGTACCGGCCTGCTCGAGCGTGCCCTCGCTAGAGCGCGATTGATCTCGCGCCTGGTTCTGATCACCATCAGCAACACCTTCCGCCACAAACGGCGTGTGATTCTCTTACAGGTTGGACTGGTGCTCAGCGGCTTGATGTTCATGGCCGTGGTTGCCGTGCGCGATTCGGTCGAGTACACCACCCGGGACGTCTTTTTCTCGGTCTTGAACGCCGATATCACCCTGGTGTTCGAGACTCCCCAGCGCATCAGCTATATCGAGGATCTGACCATATCTCATCCAAATGTGAAGGCGGCGGAGATGTGGGGCTTGGGCAGCGCTACCATCCGCCCGGCGGGTCAGGCGGAGTCAGAAGACGATGAGAGCATCAATCTTTTATTTGGGGTTCCGCTGCCCACACAGCTTTTTGTCGCCGAGATCCGCGGCGGGCGCTGGCTCGACCCAGATGACAGCTACGCCATCGTCCTTGATCCGGAGCTGGCCGAAGAAATCGGCGTCGGCTTAGGGGACTGGGTCACCCTGAAATATGCGGAGAAGAAAGAAAGGGATTGGCAGGTGGTCGGGTTATCGTTTATCCCCTTTATCCCCAACACTGCCAGCGTACCTCGGGATGTTCTTCTGCATGATCTGGGTTTTGTAGGTCGCGGGCAGGCGGTCTGGATTCAAACCGTGCAGGACGACGCTCAAAGCCAGATTGCCATCGCTAAGAATTTGCGCGATTTTTACAAACAAAATCATGTTCAGATCGCAGCCCAACGCGGTTTGTTCGGCATGGGAGATTCTACGGCTGAGGTGGCAGCCGTGCTGATCGGTCAAATGAATTTTCTCCTGGTCTTGCTGGGAGTCATGGCTGTGGTGATCGGCGCCGTGGGTAGCGTCGCTTTGAGCGGCTCGCTTGCCCTCAGCGTGATGGAGCGCCGCCGGGAGATTGGGGTGATGCGCGCCATCGGCGCTTCATCCTGGACGATTTTCCGCCTTTTCATCGGTGAAGGCTTGCTTTTGGGCTGGTTGAGTTGGCTGGTCGCTCTACCCTTGAGCATCCCGGCCGGGCAAGGGATGAGCCTGGCGACCGGTTCGGCCCTGCAAAGTGAATTTTTCTACAACTTTACCCCTATCGGGCCGGTTCTTTGGTTGGTGATCATAACGATTTTGTCCATTGTTGCCAGTTGGCTGCCTGCCCGCGGGGCGACGAAGATCAGCGTGCGGGAAAGCTTGGCTTACCAGTAACCCCAGGGCAACCGCTGGTTGAGTAGACCTGCGTTCTGGGCAGGTCGTATCGAAACCAAGGATGCCCTTCAGTGGAGAAGAAAGCTGCACAAAATATAACTTTCTTAGCAGTGAGGAGGAAGTCTCAAGGATGCGTTCAAAATTAATACTCAATACGATTCTTTTTTTTCTGATTGGACTACTTGTAGCCGCCTGCGGGGCCATTGCCCCGTCCTCGGCCAATCAGGCTCAGCCAACAGACATACCGGTTGTGATCGCCGATACCGAAGTCGTCTCGGAAGGTCGCCTGGTTCCGCATCAATTCGTCAATCTTGCTTTCAAGGCTGGGGGACAGGTTGCCGAGGTGGTCGTGAATGAAGGCGAATCCGTAGCGGCGGGACAGGCTATCGCCCGGCTGACCAATCAGGAACAGCTTGCGGCTGCTGTCGCCGGCGCCGAGATGGAATTGCTCAATGCCCAACAAGCCCGCGACGCCTTGATGAAGAATGCGGACGTCAACGCCGCTCTTGCCCTCCAGGCGATTGCTGATGCCAAAGATGCTGTTCGCGAAGCCGAGCGCTATTATAACAATCTCGAGGCAGGCAGCCGCCCGACGGACATTGATCAGGCCCGGGCCGACGTGGTCATCCTCAAAGACAGTTTGGATCAGGCTCAGAAAAAATTCAAGTCTTACGAGAACAAACCCGAGGATAATCTCACCCGGGCGATGTTGTTGTCCAAGTTAGCCGAAGCTCAACAAAGATACAATGATGCCGTGCGCTTGCTCAACAACCTGCAGGGCTCTGCCAATGAACTCGATGTGGCCATCGCACAGGCCGATATGGCTGTAGGCCAGGCCCAGCTGGCGCTCGCCGAACAAAGTTACGCAGATCTCGAGGATGGGCCGGACCCGGACGATATGGCCGCGGCCGAAGCGCGCATCAATGCGGCTGAGACCAATCTGCAGGCAGCCAGTGTAGCACTGGAGAACGTCGAGCTGCTGGCGCCCTTTGCAGGCGTAGTGGTCGATCTGGGGATCAAAATGGGTGAACTGGTCAACCCTGGTCAGGCGGTCGTGGTCTTGGCCGATTTCTCTCAATGGGTGGTCGAGACCGGCGACCTGACTGAGATCGAGGTGCCGGAGATCAGCGTGGGTCAGGCGGTCACCATCGTGCCCGATGCGCTTCCGGATTTGGAG
>DATCIL010000322.1:0-6289 GCA_036507795.1 Anaerolineales bacterium
GGACCACGACGGCTGAGGCCAAGACCGGGTACGGGTTAGAGCTGGACACCGAGCTGCGCATGCTGCAGGCGCTGCTGACGCTCGACCAAGAAGGTCCCTTGGACTTAGCCATCACCTTCTTGGGCGCGCACGCCATCCCGCCGGAATATCAGGGCGATGCCGGCGGTTACACGGAGCACATTTGCGCGGTCATGCTTCCCGCCGTGCATGCCTGGTGGCTGGACCATGCCGGTGATGACCTGCCCTTCGTGGATGTCTTCTGTGAGACTGGAGTATTCAGCCTGGAACAGTCGCGCCGCATCCTGGAGACCTCCCTAAGTTTGGGTTTTCCAATCAAGATCCACGCCGATGAATTTGACAATTTGGGTGGGGCAGCGCTGGCCGCCCGGTTGGGGGCGGTATCTGCTGACCATCTGGTAGCCACCTCTCCAGAAGATATTGCCACCCTGGCGCAGAGTGATACCGTCGCCGTGGCGCTGCCGTGCACCCCGTTCGGGCTGGCCGAGCGCGAATATACACCTGCCCAGGACATCTTGCGGGCGGGCGGTATTCTTGCCCTGGCAACCGACCTCAATCCAGGCACAGCCTGGTGCGAGAGCATGCAGTTTAGCATTGCCCTGGCCTGCCGAACCATGCGCCTGACCCCGGCTCAAGCCATTGCTGCAGCGACGATCAACGCCGCAGCTGCGATTAACCGGGCCGATAGGATCGGCTCCATCGAACCCGGCAAACAAGCGGATTTGATCATTTTAGACGTTTCCGACTACCGCCATTTAGGTTATCGCTTTGGCACTAACCTGGTGCGCAGCGTAATCAAGAAGGGCCATATCGTCCAAACTAAAGGTTAATATGATGTATGAGCAATACCTCCCGTTGGTTCTAACCCTCTTAGCCGTCTTCGTGGGCTGGTTTCTGCTGCGCCGCCTTCTGCGCCTGACGGCGCGGATCTTCTCCTGCGGATGCTTGGCCGTGGTTGGCATAAGTGTCCTGCTGTTAGTCATGCGCTACTTCAGCACCGCATAAAGGAACTGATCTTCCCGGAAGCTCGCAGCTTCCGGGAAGATTGAGACACCTATGCCCACCATCGAACAAGCGCGCGCCTGGTATCCGGATAACGATCCCGTCCACGGTTTCGACCACGTGCTGCGAGTAACCCATATGGCGGAACGCCTGGCTGAAGCTGAGGGCGCCGACCTGGAAATCGTGCGGGCTGCAGCACTGCTGCACGACGCAGAGGGCAGCGCCACTGAGGGCGGAGACGAAGGCCGCGTGGATCACCACGAGGCTTCGGCGGCTTTCGCCCGCGGTGTGCTGTTAGAGGAAGGCTGGCCGGAAGAGCGCATAGCGGCCGTGCAGCACTGCATTCGCGCCCATCGCTTTCGGGATGATACTGAACCGCAGTCCCTGGAAGCCAAGATCCTGTTTGATGCCGACAAGCTAGATGTCATCGGAGCGATCGGGATTGCCAGGACCATCGCCTTTGACGTGGTCATCGGGCAGCCGATCTATGCCCAGCCTTCGCGGCGATTTCTGCAGCAGGGGGAAAAAGAGCCGGGAGAAGTGCACAGCTCGGTCCACGAGTTCATTTTCAAGCTGAGCAAAATTAAGGATCTTCTGCATACCCCCCAGGCACGCGCCATCGCCGCGAAACGGCACAGCTTTATGGTTGAGTTTTTTGAACGCCTGGAATCCGAAATGCGCGGCGAAAAGTAAAACGTTACAAACACTTCTGTTTGGAAGTTTGCTCATTAAAGGCGTTACAATGGGCGCATGCAAACACCCGCGGGTCCGATTCTGGTTGTCGAGGATTTTCCCAATATCCTCCAAATGTTGGAAATTACCCTGCGCTTCAAGGGCTATGCGGTGATCACCGCTCGCAATGGGCAGGAGGCGCTGGAACTGATTGCCGCGCAGCGCCCGGCCCTGGTGGTCACCGATATTTTGATGCCTAAGATGGATGGATTTTCCCTGGTTTACCAGCTGCGCAGCCATCCTGAAACCAGCCAGATCCCGGTGATCTTTCTTTCGGCCACCTACGTCACTCCGGAGGATAAGGAATTTGCCCGGCGGCTTGGCGCCGTTCGTTTTCTTGAGAAACCGGTGGAAACGGAGGAATTTCTTCTGACTGTTGGCGAGGTCCTTACCATGCTGCCGCAGGAGCTGCCGCCGCCGGTAAGAGAGCAGGAGTTCATCCGGGAATATCGAGACCGGCTCGAGGTTAAATTGCGCCATAAGAATACGCAGATCTTTCGAACGGAACGCTTATTGGCAACCCTGCCCGAAGAGCAAAAACCGGCATTCCAGGCCCTGCTCCAGGAGGTGCTGCAGCATCGCGATGAAATTCAGGCAGAATTGGATGAGCTTTATCACCTGCTGCGAGAGAACACCCTGTTCCACCGCAATTAGCGTTTTGTGCGTTCAATTAAATTCCACCGCCGATGAGGGCGGTGTTTTTATTTCTGGACAGACTATAATTGTCATGATGCTTACACCTACACTATCAATTGTTGAAGCCATGGCTCGCGCGGCGGGCGAGATTCTGAGGGATGGCTTCCAACTGCGCCCTGGTTTTAATGAGAGCTTCCGTGTCGAACACAAAGGGGTAATCGACCTGGTCACCGACCTGGATTATCGCGCCGAAACCCTGCTTTTGAACGAAATCAAGGAGCGCTTCCCGAGCCACGGCGCCGTGGCGGAGGAGACTGGCGGGCTCGAAGGGAGCGGTTCGCGCCGGTGGTATATCGATCCATTGGATGGTACCGTGAACTTCGCGCATGGCGTGCCCATTTTTTCTATTTCCGTGGCATACGCCGAAGACGGTGATCTGAAACTGGGGACCGTGTACGACCCTATCCAGGAAGAATGTTTCACGGCGGAGCGCGGCCGTGGGGCCTGGCTGAACGGGGAACCGATCAGAGTATCCAGAACCGGCAATCTGGATGACAGCCTGCTGGTGACCGGCTTCCCGTATGATATCCGCACTAACCCGGAAAACAACCTGGACAATTTTGCCAGGTTTTCCCTTCTCACGCAGGGCGTGCGCCGGCTCGGTTCGGCGGCGTTGGATCTATGCTATGTGGCAGCCGGCCGGTTTGACGGCTTTTGGGAAATGCGCCTGAACGCCTGGGATGTTGCCGCCGGTGGGCTGATCGCCGAAGAGGCCGGCGCCCGGGTTACGGACCTGCGAGGCAAGCCAGATTTCCTGTCGCCGCCCCAATCGATTCTGGCCGCCAATCTGCAGTTGCACCCGTTGATGTTGGAGGTTTTGCAGCGAGACTATTAGTGCTCGTGGCGACCAGGTGGCTCGTCGATCTCGCCGCGCAGGTACGCTTCCAGCCTTTCCAGGGGAACCCGGGAGGTCAGGTCCAGGCTGAGGGGGGTTACTGAAACCACGCGCTTGACCCGCACTGCATAGACATCCGAATCGTTGAGATCCTGACTGGGATCCCCAGCCAAACGGTAACCGACCACACCGCGTTGCTCCCATGATTCCCGCTCCGGAGGGGTGGGTTCGTAGTAGCGCCGGCGGGAGAGGCGCGTGATTTCCCACTCCGTCTCCGGCCGGGCATCGGCGGGAATGTCCACTTTAAGGACGTGGACATCGGCCGGCATTTGCTTTTCCAGCAGCATGCGGGCGAAATAAGTGGTGAAGTAACCGGCAGCGGAAAAATCCACTTCAGGGGAGTACGAGAGGTGATATTTGCTTTCGGTTTCCAGGGAGACTGCCAGAGCGGGGATTCCGATGGAGGCCGCTTCCAGGGCAGCTCCAACCGTTCCTGAGACGGTAATGCCGTTTCCCAGGTTCTCACCGTAGTTGATGCCAGAGACTACCAAATCGGGAGGTCCAGGCAGGATTTCCAGCACGGCGTGCAGAACGGCCTGGGCCGGAGTACCTCCCACAGAATAAACGGTCCAATCCTGGCCATCGACGTGCATGGGAAGAGAACTGATCAGCCCATCGGAAGTGGACGGAAGGCTGCGGCCGGCGCCGGAAAACTGGTCGCGCGGCGCCACCACGTGCACGAAGCCTAGCTCAGACAGCGCCTGGGCTGCGGTCCACAGTCCCGGGGACTGGATGCCATCGTCATTGGTGAGCAGGATTTGAGGTTTCTTTTTGGAATTCATCCCGATCAATCTTCATAGAGGGCGGCGGGTCTCGGCGCTGACGCCGCCAAAGCTTTCCCAAAACTCCACAGGGTATGCATAAACCAGGCGGAACCGCTGAGCCGGTAGCTCCACCAGGCGACGAACCAGCGCAGAAGCAAATAATGCCCGATGTGGGAGCGGAGCAGCCGGGAACGGTAATCTCGAAAAGAGAAATCGCCAGCAGCAAAAGCGGTTTGCAGACTTTCGGCTGCCACCCGGCCGTATTCCAGGGCGGGAGCGATGCCCTCGCCGAAGAGTGGGTCGGCGCCCGCGGCGTCGCCGACGAGAAGGAGCCGTGGTTTAGAGAAGATACTGCGCGGGCTGAACCAGTGGATGGGGTGGCCTTCTAATTTTACCTCTTGCGGGTCTTTCCCGCGGGAACGCAGACCCTGGTGCAGCAGCTCGGGCAGCCTGGCACGCGCCCGCCTGGCAGCAAAGCGGGCGTCATACACGCCGCGGTTGAAATGCGCCTCTCCATTGATGCATGCAGGGAAATCCCAAAAGTAACCCTGGAGCTGTTTGTGTACCGGCGAAAAATCGAACAAGGCATACCGCTGGCTGAAATGCTCGGCGGTTTCCGGAGCAGGATGAACCACTTCAAGTAGGCGGGCAACCCGGGTAGGTTGTTTTCCGGAGTTCATGATCCGGCGGGAAATCCCCCTGGCCCCGTCCGCCCCCACTACTGCCTGAGCTCGATACGTTGCCTGGGTGGTTTCCACAACCACGCCACCCTCCTCGACCGACAAACCCATCACCGCTTCATTTTCCCGGATCAGCGCTCCCCGCCGGCGCGCCTGGTCGGCCAGGTAGGCGTCGAATTCTGGGCGATGGAAGACCACGAACTGGGGCTGGCCGCGGACGTGAATCACCCGGGAAGCGTACTTCAGCCTGATGTCGTCCACTCGGGCCTGCGGCAGGGGCAGCGGCAGGTCGAATCCCAGCGCCGCCAATCTCTCGAGGCCGAGCCGCGTTACCCCGCCGCCGCACAACTTATGGCGCGGGTGGGTCGCCTTTTCGAGGAGCAGCAGGCGGACGGACCAGCCGGGATCCACCTGGAGCAGGTGCAGGGCGGTGGAAACGCCCGCCGGCCCGGCGCCGATGATTACGAGATCGACGGATTGCATAAGGTGTAGAAAAGATACAAGTCTTAAAGATGAGAGCCTGGAAACTATCCCTGAATCTGGGTCAACTAGCTTCCAAGCCCTATAGAGGCGCCCTCGGGGCGACTCGAACGCCCGGCCCTTTGCTCCGCAAGCAAATGCTCTATCCACTGAGCTACGAGGGCGATTTATCCGGCGGCACGTGGGCAGTCCATCTGCCAGTGGGAATCCGCCAAAACGCTCGTCTACACAAGCCCTTGAATTTTAATATAGAAATAGATTTGGGTCAAGCAAACGGCAAATTGACGTTCTAGAACCCCGCGTATTGAGCGACGGACATGCCGATCCACGCCAACACCAGCAAAAAGGTTGTGATCTGGGCGCCGCGCGCCACCGCCTGGCCCAGGCCGCGCATCTCAGTCTGCTGCTCCGCGGTCGGAGGGCCGGCGGAGGCGCCGATTGCCGCGCCCAGCGCTTTCATTCGCTGAGTATTTCTAAACCGCAAGGCGAATCCGGCGATAAGACCTAAAAGCCCCGCAACCCCTCCCAGCGTTAGGTAAAGACCATAACCAGAATAAAGAAAACTGGGTCTGAAACCGGAGAGCTGCCAGTACATGACCAGCCCAGAAAGAAAGGTCAGGATGGCTACCGAAGCCATTGCTACAGAGAAGGGGGTCCGGTGGGCGATCGGGAACCAATTTCGACCGGGCGCCGTCTGTTTTATAAAGCCACGTATTCGCAAACGGAGGGGCCAATGTCTGTAAAAATCCTGCGCATTATTCTTTTGGTTCTGGCGATTTTCATCGCCCTGGTGGGTTTGGAAATTGTCACGGAAAACTCCCCAAGCTCGACGCAATCGGCAAGCGCAAAAGAAGCTTTGCTCTCCGATCCCGATCCAATGGGACCGGAAGAGCAAACGCCAAGAGGTGGAGACGACCCTGCCTTTGTTGAAGCAGTTGAAAATACCGCCGGCATGGTTTGGGACCAGGCTGCCCAGGCTCTGGCAGCTGCCTACGACCTGCACATTGTCAATGTCGCCTGGG
>DATCIL010000323.1:0-11326 GCA_036507795.1 Anaerolineales bacterium
ACTCTTTGTTGATCAGGGGGAACTACCGGCAGCGTCCAGCGGTAAATCCATTTAGCCGCTTGCGGGGTCAGATTAATGCAGCCATGGCTGCGGGGACGCCCGTAATCGTTGTGCCAGTATGTGCCGTGAAAAGCGATGCCGCTCTCGGTGATATAGGAGTTCCAGGGTACGCCAGGGAGATCATAGCCGTTTGCAGCCAGGTTTCCCGCGGCCATGTGCCGGGAAGGGCGTTTGTGGAAGGTCTGGTGACGACCGGCAGGCGTAAGATAGCGGCCATTGCTAAACTCGGTTCCTGTCGAGGCTCTGGCCATGAAGACCGGCTGGTTCCATTCATAGGCAACGACCAGCTGTTGGCCAAGATGCACGGCTATCCTTTTTTCGGATGGAGGAACATCGGGAGATTGCGAGGTGAGCTCTTCCGATGGGATCAGGCGCAGGTGAGGCGCAGGAACATAAAACTTGAACTCCCACTTGTCGTCCAAAATGCGGTACCAGGGCTCGCCAAGATTATCACTGACGGCAGCAATGATCCAGTGGGTGGTTTCATAGTAAAAGCGATATGCGACAGGATATTGTTTACCCGGTCCCCAGTGCGCATCGGTAAAAGGCACGGTGACTTCTGCCAGCGCGCCGGCATCCGGGAGTTCTTCTTCCGCCGAGTTTAATTGCGTTTTCACCGGTTGAAGGCTGCCGCTGTGAATGTAACCTTCAGCGCCGACCCGGTACCAGATCCGGTTGTGAGCGGGCTCCTCGTCTCCAACGGTGACTTCGCTGACCGGCAGAACTGTATCCTTCCAATATATCTTGATCTCTTGACTGTTGTAAGAGGGCTCGGCGTGGAGGGAAATTTTTAGATCGGTCACGCGTCCTTGCTGGTCTGGCAGCATATCCGCAAAGTTATCCAGCGGCGGAAGGAGCAATCCCAACAAACCCATGCCGCTGGATTTGAGAAAATCCCGGCGGGACAATTTCGCGTGGTCTCCCTCTGCAGTATTCCTCGCGCTCCACGATACCGGAGGCTCGCTCACAGCGCAGTCCTCGGCGCCTTCCAGGCCAGAAGTAGCCGCCGAGGACTGCGGCTAGAGCGTAGTTTCAGTAAGCAACATTCAACAGGGAGACTATCCAATTTCGGAATACAGGAAAGACGGGGGTCTGACATCTGACATACGCTTTAATAGTGGACGTTCACGAGCGTGCCGATGGAGGCGAAATTAAATAACCATTCCGAGTCGGAGATCGTTAAGTTGACGCAACCATGGCTCATTGGGGTGCCAAAATTGTTATGCCAGTAGGTGCCGTGCAAACCATATCCCTTGTAAAAATACATTACGTAAGGGACATCAGGCAGGTAGTATCCCGGTCCTGACATAGGCGCAGACGTGTACTTTACGTAGATGCGATACTGCCCGGTCACAGTGGGATATTGCCATGTGCCGGTAGAGACGATAAAGCTACGAACCAGTTGTTTCCCTTCATAGGCGGAAGTTGTTTGGGTAGTAAGGTTCACATCGACCCAGCGTTCACCTTTTTCGACATTGGGGGGCAAAGCTGGAAGTTCAGCGACGGGTTCTTCTGCGGCAGGCGGGTCGGTTGGCTCGGGGGTATCGCTGGGAATGAGGGTGGGCGTCTCAGTGGGGGTGTCTGTGGGCGTAGGGGTTGGGGTGAAGGTTGGGGTAGGCGTAAAGGTGGGGGTCGGGGTGTAGGTAGCGGTAGGTGTGGGCGTCCGCGTTGCCTTGTCAAGATTAATCTGAGCGACGGCTTTTGGCTCAGTATCTAAAAAGTTGATGGATAGCTTGGGCAATCTGAAACCGACTAAGAGACCGGCAATAAGAATAATCAATAACCCGATCCACGGGAATAAGACCTGGCGTCTGACCGTTAAAGCGTCGGTAGTTTGCGGCCTCTGGATGACCGGCCGGCGGTGTTTCTGACCAGCCTCCCTCCGGCGTTGGCGCTCGATAGCCCAATGCATTCCCTTCCGGGCTCGTTCACTTTGTGGATTGATTTCAAGGGCTTTTTTTAAGTAGGCGATACTTGCTTTTGGGCTGGCCAAGGCAGCCAGGATCAACCAGGGCTCTTCGCGGTGCGGCGCCAGCGCTGCAGCTCGTTCGGCCCACCGGCGGGCAGCTCGCCGGTCGCCTCGCCTTAGCGCACCTTGGGCTTCACGAACTGCTCGAAGGGCGCCATCCAGCTCGTCGCTCATGGTTCCTCTTGTTGAGGGACGTCTTCATTGCGGACATAGCAGAGGATTCCGTCGCTAATTCCTTTTGCCACTAAATCCTGGTGCTGCGTAAGGATTTGCCGATCCAGATTTAGAAAGCCAACTTCGATGATTACTGCAGTGGTGTCGGCGTTAATCTCGTCGAAGGCGTGATAGCTGGTCATGTCCGGAGTAACGCTGTGGCTATGATAGCGCATGCCGGTGTTTTCGATATAGCGGTTTCTTAAGCAAGCAGTAAGGCGGGTGGCTTTTTCCGGATACTGAGATGAAAGCGCCGCAGCAACTTTGAAACCGGTGGCTTCATCATTAACATATTCGCAAGAGTCGGCGTGGATCGAAACCAGGGCGAGCGACCGGTAGCCATCCAGGCGTGGGTCGAATTCTTTGAGGAGGTCCACGTCGAAACCCTGACCGACCAGGTTCTCCTTTACTCGGGTGGCGACGCCCTGGTTGACCTGGAATTCGGTCAGCCCATCTGCACAGACTGCTCCGGGATCGTTGTTATCGTCCCAATGACCGACCACAATGCCAATCAATGGCCTCGGCCGGGGTGTTGGGGTAGGATATTCAACCACCGGCGTCACCGCTAACGGCGCCAGGGCTTCGGAAAGCTTCTGGGTGAGACTGCCCGGAAGTAAACCCGCCGGAGTCCAGGCAGTGAACAAGGTAGCCAGGAGAAATGCAACGCTTACGACGAGCTGCAGGTAGTAGAATGTGCCTCTCTGGACCTGCCGTGTTGTGCGATGGACAGACGGTTGTGCGGTGGAAGTATCCATACTTTTTTCATAGTACCTTAAACATTATCATAAAGCAAGTGTTTTTGGTCCAAAATGACAAATTTCTTTGCTTTTTTCTGAATATCGATAAGTTTCCTGGAGGAACAAACAGCTTTATAATACGGTTGCAAGATTAATTCCATCGATCCTGCTCTTGGAGGGCCACGAGAGTGTATTTACACTCAGTGGTGGGGAATACATGCCAATTGAATACAAGAATTCGGGGGAGGTGCTTCTGGTGGGTGGGGAGGAACGCCAGCAGCTCTTGACTATAGCTCGTGCGGCGTTATTAGATGGCGTTAATGGCCAGCCCTTGGCGCCGCTCCACCTGGACCAATTACCGCCGCCGTTAAGAGAGAAGCGCGCCAGTTTCGTTACCCTGCTGGCGGGCAGGCAGCTGCGAGGTTGTGTTGGTTCACTCGAACCGGTCCTTCCGCTGGCCGAGGATGTACGCATGCAGGCGGTTGCGGCGGCTTTGCATGATTACCGGTTTCCACCCGTGCGGGCAGATGAATTGCCGGGAATACTGATCTCCGTTTCCGTGCTCTCGTGTTCTGCATCCTTAGCATATACCAGCCCGGAAGACCTGTTAGAGAAATTGAATCCGCATAGAGACGGTGTGATCTTGGGGGATGGCTTCCGGCGCGCCACTTTTTTGCCCCAGGTCTGGGCGAAAATTCCGGATCCGGAATTATTCCTGGCCATGCTGTGTCAAAAAATGGGCTCCTCGCCAGATCTTTGGCGTCTGAAGAGGCTGGACGTCTTCACGTACCAGGTGGAGGAGATCAAGGAAAACACTGTCCATAAGAACGGTTTTTGAAAGAGTGGATGTCACCCCTCATATTTGAATAAAACGATCAACATTTAGAACAAATAAGGCCGCCCTTTTCATACCGGGTTCAACCGTCAGCGCGCAGTTTTCGCGTACGATCTCGATCGCCTGGTCGACTTTGTCATCATCTACCCCGATCATCATGGTGGTTGATCCGCGGCGGAGAAAGCCGCCGGTAGATGCTATTCTCGTTACACGAAAACCCTCGGAGATCAGGGCTTGCGAAGCCGATTCACTGTCCTGGTCGCTAAGAATCGCAATAATCAGTTTCATTGGTTCAGCATTCCTCGTAGCGTTCTACCTGCAAAGTAAATATGGTGGCCCCACCGACCGTTATAGAGGTAGGGGTAGGCATGGGGATAGGGGAACCTTCGAAGGGAGGAGCAATATATTCTACGCGGCGCCGGCAGGACTGGTTAAGCGCGGGCACAATCAGCTCTTCCTGACCTTCGCTAAATCCAATTAACAGGGTGACATTCTTCCGGCCCAAGAAACCTCCGACGCTCGGCAGATGGGTAATCGACAGACCAAGCTTTGTTAATGAACTGATGGCGTTTTCGAGGTCTTGTTCTTGAATGACGGTTGCCATTAGCTGGGTAATCGGAGGGCGATCCTTGTGGCGAATGAGTTCCGGCCAGCTGACTGCCTCGCTTGCCAGGGCCGCATCCACTTCTCCGATCAGCTGTCCGTAAATTTCGTCTGAGATGACAGCGTTTCTGAGCAAATTTGCTAGCGTGCTGCGCTGGGCCATCAGCGCCTCGCGCCGGGCGTTATCCAATTCCTCTGCCTCGACGCGGGGATCCTCGGCCAAGACCTGTTTGACCGAATCTACCAGCGATTGGCTGTGTTCCTTCAGAATTGGAGACAGGGTTTGCCAGGTGTGGTCAGAAATTAATCCGTTGCTGCGCATATGCTCGAGATGCTCGTAGGCCGATTGCACAGCGACCGCTCTGGCGTGACGGCGCTCATACTCAATCTGCGCCTCACTGCGGCGGTCCAATCCCATGCGGCGGATCAGGGAGCCCATGCTGAATCCCTGAACCAGCAGGGTGAAAACAACCACACCGAAAGCCATGACCTGCAGCTGTGCCCGACCCTCCAAGGCGCCAGGTAATCCTAAGGCGAGAGCCAGAGAAATCGCACCCCGCAGGCCGCCCCAGAACAATACATGCTGCCAGTTTAACGGGATATCACGACTGATCCATGCCAGGCCATAAATTACCACCGCCCGGGCGCCCAGAACTGCCAGAATTGCGGTAATAATCGGCTGCCAGTAGACCAGGAGAACCCCCAGGTCTATCTGTAAGCCGATCAACAAAAACGCAAAAGAGTTCGCAATAAAGCCGATGTATTCCCAGAAACTGAAGACGACAATCCGCGTTGTGGGCGACATGCCGCGAGGGCCGATATTGCCGTTCACCAGCCCGGCTGCCACCACCGCTAATACGCCGCTGACGTGGAAGACCTCCTCTGCGATCAGATAGGAGCCGAAAGCCAGGACAGTGGTCAGGGTAGTTTCGATCAGGTGATCATCGATCCGGCTGATCATTTGGGATATCAGCGTGCCCAGGATGAGGCCAATCACCAGGCCTCCGCCGGCGATGCGCAGGAAATCGATGACTCCCATTACGAAATTAAACTCCCCGGTCAGCGCGACGACGGTTATTATGCCGAATATTACGATGGCAGTGCCGTCATTGAAAAGGCTTTCTCCCTCCAAGAGCACCTGTAAGCGCTTCGGAACGCTAATCGTACTGAACAGGGCGATAACGGCTATCGGATCGGTCGCGGCAACCAATGCGCCGAAAACCAGTGCATGCGTGATCGGCAGCCTGGTTCCCCAGGCGACCGCGCCCCCAACCAGGAGCATGGTCAGCACCACTCCCGGTATGGCCCAGGCCAAAATCGGTGTAATGTTCCGGCGTAAATCATTGACATTCAAATGAAAGGCCGCTTCAAATATTAGGGGAGGGACCAGCAGACCGAGAATGATATTTCTGGGCACCTCCACATCTACCTGCGGCACCAGGGCCAGCGCCAGACCCATAAGTACCAGTCCAACCGTATAAGGAACTCGCAGTCGCCGAGCAGCAATACCGACCAGGGTCGCTATGAAGAGGAGAAGGACAACAATCTCTTCAACGATGATGATGTTCTCATCCGTCTCCTGGATTGCTTCCTCCTCATCCCCTGGGATTATTTCCCCAGGGACTGACGGGGTAGACCCGCCCAGGTTTGGCTCAACGAGAGTCGCTGGCGAATCGGAATTGAATTGTAAGGAGGCACATGCAGATAGAAAAAGGAAGGAGACAAGAACGAAAAGAATGCGTAGGATTGCGAGCTTATTTTTAGGTTGCATCTCTTCTACAACTTCCCATATTTAACCTGAGGATGCGAGGCGCGGCCGGATTGTCAGGCAAGTTCGATAATTTGGGGTTCGGGAGAGCTGACTTCAGTGGTCTGACCGTCAGGAAAAATGATTGTTGTTTTTTCTTTCTGCCGAAGGATGGTTAGTCCTCGATATTTTACCGTAACTGGCCAGGGAAAGGGATTGCTGCCATCCAGCCTGACTTTGTAGGGAGAGATCAGGTTGATCCCTAATACCTTGAGAAATAATCCGAGGGGAGCCAGCCCCATTAAGGCATCGCGTTCACCGGATCCATTTCCACTATATGCATTGTGGGTTCTAAGAAAATGTCCCTCTTCTTTCAAAGACCTGGTTATTGCCGCCATCAGTCGAGTGAGCAGCTCCGCAGCCTCGACCCGGTAGCCGTAATCTACCATTCCTTCTCCAACCAGGGTATTCCAGATCATGTGGACATCCTGGCCGGCAGGATCCGTGATTTCGAAGCGATTCTTTGGACAGGCTGGCAATCCATAGGACTGCCAGAATTTATCTGGGGAAGTAATCGTGTGGAGGAGAAGGTCTTTTGCGTTTTCCCGCGACGCCAAACCCGCCCACAATGGGATGAGCAGCGTATGATCCAGACTATCTAAGCCAACGCTCTGAACCATCACCAGATCGCCTTCATGAAGACCCTGGATTTCAACCTGTTCGAGCGAAGCATAAGTGTGTTCGCTGGTGGCTGTGGCCCAGCCCAGATACCATTGAAAGCGCTCCAGAGACAAGCGCTCGACCTTATGGCTGCCCGAAGCGCTGACCCCGTGGATAAATATTTTCGGCCGGCGGGTAGACTCACCGCTGGCAGCCACTCTAAATAAAAGGCGCACGGGCCACTCGTAATTTTTCTGAGCCAGAATTTCCCCGTTTCCGTTTATCCGACCGATAGCGAGGGCGGCCGTCGTCTCGTGAGTATCGCGATCCCGGTAGCAATACTGTGCGCTCTGTGAATCCCACGCCTCCTCAACCGCAATACGCAAATTCTCAGAGAAAGTTCTTAGTTGCTCAACTGAATCCACTTTCCCAATTACCTTTGCCATACGGATCAGCGTTTGGGATTCGCGGTATAGAAAAGAACACAATGAAGGGCTTTCAACGGTGGTAATGTCCACCCCCTGCGCCCAAGTATGCCAGCGAGAAAACTCTGGATGCTCCTCGAAGCCAGACTGGACCACATTCTCCCATTCCGGAACACCATCTCCATCTCGATCTCTCTCTTGACTTAACCAGGCAAGGAAGAACTTCATCAGGGCTGGGAAACTTCTTTGAAGGTAATCCAGGTCCTCAGTCACTTCAAAGATCTGCCAGACCAATGTCGCCAGGAGGGGTATAGCCAGCCGGTTGCTGCGCTGGCCGCCCAGCCCGGGTTTCCAGTCGACAAAACCATCCTCTGTCTCAGTGTAAAGGAAATTATCGACGATATCCCTGGCCAGTTGCGGAGCGCTCTGCAAAATCAGGTTTATCAAATAATAGGATTCAAGTGGGCGTTGACCATTCCACAGGTGACCATAATCGCTGCCGTCTCCACGGAATGAGTATCCTTGATCGGGGAGGCGGTTATTGACAAACGATACACGGGGAAGGTGATCGGTGGGCCCGGTAAACAGGCCGA
The DNA here is from genome assembly GCA_036507795.1 of Anaerolineales bacterium. Lineage (GTDB taxonomy): Bacteria > Chloroflexota > Anaerolineae > Anaerolineales > UBA4823 > DASQQR01. The sequence continues at coordinate 7,843 of DATCIL010000323.1, forward strand.
GCGCAATTTTTTGGGAAAGAGCGAATGCGAGGTCCCATTGCGGGTCTCCGGTCAGAACCTCGACCTGGCCTGCGTTCGCCATCTCTATCCTGGCTCGCTCGGCTTCCCAATTTCGGGTTGCTATCTGTCGAGACAATTCGAAGCCCGCTTGGAGGTCGGGCAGAGCCGCATGGGTCCAGGCAACCTGGCGGCTAGCGCCCGGAGGCAAGTCGAGGGCTATCGCCAGCCCCGGGTAGGGACCAGAGGCGATCAGGGGGCCGCCGGTCACAAAAAGTACCGGGCAAAGTTCGCCGGTTCTTCCAGTTAGAACAGTGGTAGCCTGAACTTCCAGTGGAGCCATGCGCTCTCCCTCGTCTATGGGCGTAAGCAGCGCATTGAGTTCGAGCCGAATCTGGCGGCTGGAACTATCCTGGTTAAAGAATTTCAGGCGACCGGCTACAGTCTTAGATGTGGGAACCCAGTAATCGAGTTCTACGTCTATTCCATCAAAAGGAGATAAGGCAATCGAAAGATAATTCGGATAAAACCGCTTTACAATTGGCGGAATGGCAAAAAACGCCGGATCAGTTAGAACTTGATCTTCTTCAACGAAGCGAGGGAAAATCCGGAATCCGCGAGAGCGCAGACCGTATGTGGTCTCGAGCGCCAATGCCGGCGGATCGCCTCCTTTAAGAGACAGCTCCCAAATTTGATCATCAAGATAATCTGGAACAGTCAGACGGGCGTCAGCGGCGATTGTCAGTGAAGAGAGGTCCTGCGATGTCAGATTCCAGGAGCGCATGGCTAAATTGTACGGGGAGTTTGTGATTTGGTCAAATTCTGAGGAGAGAAAGATTAATGCTAGAATTATCCAGGTTTCACCCTATATCCTAATAAGGAGGAGCAATGAAGCATTTGCTGGTTGTAATCTTAGAAGATTTATCCCGTCTGCAGAAATTGATGGCGGCGTGGAAGAGAGTTGGCGTGCCGGGGGTCACCATATTACAGAGCGTGGGTGGGTTTCACGCCGAAAACTGGTTTGAGCGTTTGGGACTGCGAGGAATCAGTCGCCTGTTTGACCAGGATGAGGTCCGCCAGCGGACATTAATGAGCCTCATCGACGGGGAAGATTTGCTGGAGCAGGCTATCGCCGAAGCAGATAAAGTCGTTGGGGGATTCGACCGACCGCACAGCGGCATTTTGTTTACGGTGCCTATAGGGCATGCTCTGGGACTGCAGAAATGGACCAAAGAGAATGGAGAAGAAGTTCCGCAAGAAGCAGAAGGAGGTTTTGACCCGGAGAGTTTGAGGCTGACAACTCGAGTATCAGATATTATCGACATTCTCAGCCTCGATCCGGCGGTTGTAAGCCCTGATGCTTCTCTTCAGGAAGTTGTAACCGAATTATTATTGCACCCGAATGTGCAGGTGGTATGCGTCCAGAATGAGCAGAAGCATCTGATTGGTCTGATTGATACAACAACATTATCCAATGTACTTTTCCAGACCATTTTCCCTGAAGAATATCTAGGAAAGCTGTCCGACCTTGAAGAGGTGCTACGGTATGCCGACCGTACGAAGATCCGCAGGATGGCAGATACCATGCAAGAGCCGGCTTCGGTCCGGTTGGAGGACGACATTCAGACGGCATTTCACATTATGCACCAGCGTAATTTGCCCGGTATACCTGTTGTCGATGACCGCTACCATATTATTGGCTACATCAATCTGTTGGAGCTAATGGCCGTATGCTTGCGCTCTATCGAGAAGCGAGAGGCTGACGAGGGAGGTGGAGCGTGAATAGCTATGTATTGGCAGGGGGAATATTTGTTATCACGTATATCATCATTATCAGCGAACGCATCCATCGTACCCTGGCTGCGCTCCTGGGCGGCATGCTGATGATCTTGTTGGGTATCGTAACCCAGGAGGATGCTTTTCTTTCAATTGACTTGAACGTAATTTTTTTATTGGCCGGCATGATGATGATCGCTCACGTAATGGGTGAAACTGGAATCTTTCAGTGGTTGGCGGTCCAGGCAGTTCGCATAGGGCGCGGCGAGCCCGTCCGGATCCTGTTAATCATCTCCGCCATAACCGCAACGGCATCCGCTTTATTGGATAACGTAACAGTAATTGTTTTGATCGCACCTGTAATTTTATATGTTGCCAGAACCTTAGATGTAAATCCGATTCCGTTTTTGATCGCTGGCGTGATGGCGTCCAACATAGGTGGCGCTGCAACCCTGATCGGCGATCCACCGAATATTTTGATCGGCAGCGCCGCGGATATCGACTTCCTAAAATTCTTGATAAACATGGGACCGCCAGCGTTTTTTGCCTTGATTGGTGGGTTATTGGTTTCCGTGTTCCAGTTTAACCGGCAGTTGCACGTGCCGGTTGATCGCAGGAAGGCAGTTATGCGGTTAACCACGAAGGGTCTGATCAACGATGGCGTCATGTTGAGTAAATCGCTGATCGTGCTCGCCATTGTTCTCCTGGGATTTTTTTTGCAAGGATGGCTTAACCTGGAACCCGCCACCATTGCTCTCTCAGGCGCTACCCTACTCTTAATCTGGACCCGATACGAACCCGCTAAAGTTCTTGAGAACATTGAATGGACAACTCTGATGTTTTTCGTAGGACTTTTCATCACGGTCCAAGCAATTGTAGAAGTTGGCATCATTGCCGAAATCGCCGATACCTTGATCTTCCTCACGGCCGGCAATCTCAATATTACGGCCTATTTTCTGTTATGGTTTTCTGCACTGGCTTCTGGGGTCGTCGATAATATCCCCTATACCGCTACCATGATCCCAGTTGTGGAGGGCTTGAAGGGCATCTTGCCGCTCGAACCATTATGGTGGGCACTGGCGCTCGGCGCAGACTTCGGCGGCAACCTGACATTAGTGGGCGCCTCCGCAAATGTTGTGGTGGCAAGCCTATCGGAAAGAAGCGGACACCGGTTGGGTTTTATCGAGTTCCTCCGATATGGAACTATCTACGTGGCCGTCACATTGCTGATCGCTACAGCCTGGTTATCCTGGCGATATTTTTAGCGGAGGCTGCATGTTATAATTTTTCGGCTTAATGACCGATTTACACCTGTTCAAGAAACTGGTAAATTAACCAAAGGTATCAACAAGGATTTATTTTAGGAGACCGGGCACCGGATGAGCCCATTCTTACAGTTGATTTTCTTGCTCTCTATAATTTTGACTGCCGCAAAGCTGGCAGGTTATTTGAGCTCGCTTATCGGGCAGCCTGCTGTTCTAGGAGAACTTATCATTGGGTTGATCCTGGGTCCATCCATAATCGACATTTTGCATCTTCCAGCTTTTGGCGATCCTTTACTGGAAGAGAGCATCGAACATCTCGCTGAGATCGGTGTTCTGCTGTTGATGTTCATTGCAGGTTTGGAGCTTCATTTGGACGAACTGGCCAGAAACAGCAAAGTGTCTGCCCTTGCTGGGATACTGGGAGTAGCCATCCCGATCGCCTTGGG